>NZ_JAKKSH010000080.1:0-680 GCF_025653395.1 Shewanella sp. SW24 | reverse complement strand
GGGAGTGGGCTGCAAAAGAAGTGGGTAGCTTAACCTTCGGGGGGGCGCTCACCACTTTGTGGTTCATGACTGGGGTGAAGTCGTAACAAGGTAGCCCTAGGGGAACCTGGGGCTGGATCACCTCCTTACCTATACGACTAACTTAATGTTTGGTCGAAAAATGCTCCTGCATTTTCGACATTCGGTACATCCGTGTACCTTTTGAGTGTTCACACAGATTTGCTTGATAGAAGAAAGAGTAAAAGATGGACCTAGTTAAATAGGTTTATCAAAGATGGGTCTGTAGCTCAGCTGGTTAGAGCGCACCCCTGATAAGGGTGAGGTCGGTGGTTCAAGTCCACTCTGACCCACCAAATCTTCGTTCTCCTTTGTTAAATTAACACTCGTTTAGTGAACTAAACGTCGCGTTAATTTGCCGCTGATAACTCGATTTGGCAAACCAATCCTTTTAGAGGTTTGGAACATCTTACTTACTCGCACTGCATGTAAATGGGGCTATAGCTCAGCTGGGAGAGCGCCTGCCTTGCACGCAGGAGGTCTGCGGTTCGATCCCGCATAGCTCCACCATTTACACCTTATTCTGACTTTATTGAAAAGTAATAAGGCATATGCACTATGGATAGAGATGCCAAAGATAAACTTAAAAATTATCTTTGGCTTTTTTAAGCCCGCTCTTTAAC
>NZ_JAKKSH010000079.1:0-687 GCF_025653395.1 Shewanella sp. SW24 | reverse complement strand
CGTAGTCCGGATTGGAGTCTGCAACTCGACTCCATGAAGTCGGAATCGCTAGTAATCGTGGATCAGAATGCCACGGTGAATACGTTCCCGGGCCTTGTACACACCGCCCGTCACACCATGGGAGTGGGCTGCAAAAGAAGTGGGTAGCTTAACCTTCGGGGGGGCGCTCACCACTTTGTGGTTCATGACTGGGGTGAAGTCGTAACAAGGTAGCCCTAGGGGAACCTGGGGCTGGATCACCTCCTTACCGATACGACTAACTTAATGTTTGTTGAGTGTTCACACAGATTGCTTGTTTATCTTCTCTTAGGAGAAGTCAGAGCTAAATGCGCCGCTAGCCGGTACGCATTGTTCTTTAACAATTTGGAAAGCTGATAGTATTTAATTGCATGAGTCTGTCATGTGATTAATTACAAAACGTTTAATGCGAAAGCATTGAACATGAGTTCTCAAACACTTTATTAAGTGTCTTGAATATTCAATAGTAAATTATGCTTAGTGGCATAGTTTACGTCTAAGGCGCGTCCACTTCTTTGGTCAGAAGTGAGACAAGTAAAACCAAGCTGGTCGCAATRCGRCGCAGATGAGTGAAACTCATTTGGGTTGTATGGTTAAGCGACTAAGCGTATACGGTGGATGCCTTGGCAGTCAGAGGCGATGAAGGACGTAGTAACTTGCGAAAAGCGT
>NZ_JAKKSH010000078.1:0-715 GCF_025653395.1 Shewanella sp. SW24 | reverse complement strand
TTGATGGTTCAATGCCTGTTGTGGCTAGTTGGTTTACACGCACAGCAACAGGGCTGGGATAAGCATTTTCAGGCCAATACCATTGGGCATCGAACGGTACTCTCAACGATTCGCTTGGGATTGGAGGTACTCAGGCGGCCTGATTATCAAATCACGGAGAAAGAATTGCTGGCGGCCTGGGTATTATTCGCCAATCAGTTGCTCAAATATGGCTATGCTATGGCTGATTTATGAGGGGATCCTTCAGTATTTGGCGTCTAAGCCAGACTTGACTCTGCGCCTAAATTCATTAAATGAATGGTACTCATCAAGCAGGTAAATGTAGTCCTTGTATTTATTGGGATCATCACCCTGATTGCCAATCTCAAGTAAAACATCGCCTATCGTCTCAAAAGGACACTCAGGCGGAGCTAAATACTTACCAGGCATGATTTTCATCTCAATAAATAAATTTATTGAGATGAGATTAGGGCCTGTTGATCTTTGCTGTTCATAATTTAGCCAACCCACATTGGCAGCCATATAAGGCAGCAAGCCAAGGCCAGTGTACTTGCATAATTCCGGGCTAATTTATCATACCTTGTTGCTACTGAGCGGTAATGTTTTAGCCTGGCAAACACGTTCTCAACCAGATGGCGATATTTGTACAGACACCAGTCAATATCGCCATTACCAATCYTCGAATTACGCTTGCGCGGTATGTTAGGGACGCCCT
>NZ_JAKKSH010000077.1:0-723 GCF_025653395.1 Shewanella sp. SW24 | reverse complement strand
GCGATAACAGCTTATGCTGCTGGGTTCCCCCATTCGGACATCGTTAGCTCAAATGCTTGTTACTAGCTCGCCAACGCTTTTCGCAAGTTACTACGTCCTTCATCGCCTCTGACTGCCAAGGCATCCACCGTATACGCTTAGTCGCTTAACCATACAACCCAAATGAGTTTCACTCACCTGCGYCGCATTGCGACCAGCTTGGTTTTACTTGTCTCACTTCTGACCAAAGAAGTGGACGCGCCTTAGACGTAAACTATTCAATAAAGAATAATTTACTWTTGAATATTCAAGACACTTAATAAAGTGTTTGAGAACTCATGTTCAATGCTTTCGCATTAAACGTTTTGTAATTAATCACATGACAGACTCATGCAATTAAATACTATCAGCTTTCCAAATTGTTAAAGAACAACATCTACCTGCAAGAGGGATGTTTCGCTCTGACTTCTCGTGAGAGAAGCTAAACAAGCAATCTGTGTGAACACTCAGCAAACATTAAGTTAGTCGTATAGGTAAGGAGGTGATCCAGCCCCAGGTTCCCCTAGGGCTACCTTGTTACGACTTCACCCCAGTCATGAACCACAAAGTGGTGAGCGCCCCCCCGAAGGTTAAGCTACCCACTTCTTTTGCAGCCCACTCCCATGGTGTGACGGGCGGTGTGTACAAGGCCCGGGAACGTATTCACCGTGGCATTCTGATCCACGATTACTAGCGATTCCGACT
>NZ_JAKKSH010000076.1:0-771 GCF_025653395.1 Shewanella sp. SW24 | reverse complement strand
CTTAGATGTTTCAGTTCCCCTCGTTCGCCTCGCAACACTATGTATTCATGTTGCGATAACAGCTTATGCTGCTGGGTTCCCCCATTCGGACATCGTTAGCTCAAATGCTTGTTACTAGCTCGCCAACGCTTTTCGCAAGTTACTACGTCCTTCATCGCCTCTGACTGCCAAGGCATCCACCGTATACGCTTAGTCGCTTAACCATACAACCCAAATGAGTTTCACTCACCTGCGTCGCATTGCGACCAGCTTGGTTTTACTTGTCTCACTTCTGACCAAAGAAGTGGACGCGCCTTAGACGTAAACTATTCAATAAAGAATAATTTACTWTTGAATATTCAAGACACTTAATAAAGTGTTTGAGAACTCATGTTCAATGCTTKCGCATTAAACGTTTTGTAATTAATCACAYGACAGACTCATGCAATTAAATACTATCAGCTTTCCAAATTGTTAAAGAACAACATCTACCTGCAAGAGGGATGTTTCGCTCTGACTTCTCGTGAGAGAAGCTAAACAAGCAATCTGTGTGAACACTCAAAAGGTACACGGATGTACCGAATGTCGAAAATGCAGGAGCATTTTTCGACCAAACATTAAGTTAGTCGTATAGGTAAGGAGGTGATCCAGCCCCAGGTTCCCCTAGGGCTACCTTGTTACGACTTCACCCCAGTCATGAACCACAAAGTGGTGAGCGCCCCCCCGAAGGTTAAGCTACCCACTTCTTTTGCAGCCCACTCCCATGGTGTGACGGGCGGTGTGTACAAGGCC
>NZ_JAKKSH010000075.1:0-774 GCF_025653395.1 Shewanella sp. SW24 | reverse complement strand
GTTAAAGAGCGGGCTTAAAAAAGCCAAAGATAATTTTTAAGTTTATCTTTGGCATCTCTATCCATAGTGCATATGCCTTATTACTTTTCAATAAAGTCAGAATAAGGTGTAAATGGTGGAGCTATGCGGGATCGAACCGCAGACCTCCTGCGTGCAAGGCAGGCGCTCTCCCAGCTGAGCTATAGCCCCATTTACATGCAGTGCGAGTAAGTAAGATGTTCCAAACCTCTAAAAGGATTGGTTTGCCAATCATTTCTTATCAAGTCGGACAGTGGCGACGTTTAGTTCACTAAACGAGTCACTTTCCAACGCTGAGAAGGAAGGATTGGTGGGTCAGAGTGGACTTGAACCACCGACCTCACCCTTATCAGGGGTGCGCTCTAACCAGCTGAGCTACAGACCCATCTTATTGATAAATCTAAGTCCATCTAGAACCACCGACCTCACCCTACTCTTTATGAAGGGATTGGGGTGCTAACCAGCTGAGCTACAGACCCATCTTTGATAAACCTATTTAACTAGGTTCATCTTTTACTCTTTCTTCTATCAAGCAAATCTGTGTGAACACTCAAAAGGTACACGGATGTACCGAATGTCGAAAATGCAGGAGCATTTTTCGACCAAACATTAAGTTAGTCGTATAGGTAAGGAGGTGATCCAGCCCCAGGTTCCCCTAGGGCTACCTTGTTACGACTTCACCCCAGTCATGAACCACAAAGTGGTGAGCGCCCCCCCGAAGGTTAAGCTACCCACTTCTTTTGCAGCCCACTCCCA
>NZ_JAKKSH010000074.1:0-778 GCF_025653395.1 Shewanella sp. SW24 | reverse complement strand
GGGAGTGGGCTGCAAAAGAAGTGGGTAGCTTAACCTTCGGGGGGGCGCTCACCACTTTGTGGTTCATGACTGGGGTGAAGTCGTAACAAGGTAGCCCTAGGGGAACCTGGGGCTGGATCACCTCCTTACCTATACGACTAACTTAATGTTTGGTCGAAAAATGCTCCTGCATTTTCGACATTCGGTACATCCGTGTACCTTTTGAGTGTTCACACAGATTTGCTTGATAGAAGAAAGAGTAAAAGATGGGTCTGTAGCTCAGCTGGTTAGAGCGCACCCCTGATAAGGGTGAGGTCGGTGGTTCAAGTCCACTCTGACCCACCAAATCTTCGTTCTCCTTTGTTAAATTAACACTCGTTTAGTGAACTAAACGTCGCGTTAATTTGCCGCGGATAACTCGATTTGGCAAACCAATCCTTTTAGAGGTTTGGAACATCTTACTTACTCGCACTGCATGTAAATGGGGCTATAGCTCAGCTGGGAGAGCGCCTGCCTTGCACGCAGGAGGTCTGCGGTTCGATCCCGCATAGCTCCACCATTTACACCTTATTCTGACTTTATTGCAAAGTAATAAGGCATATGCATTATTGATAGAGATGCCAAAGATAAACTTAAAAATTATCTTTGGCTTTTTTAAGCCCGCTCTTTAACAATTTGGAAAGCTGATAGTATTTAATTGCATGAGTCTGTCATGTGATTAATTACAAAACGTTTAATGCGCAAGCATTAAACATGAGTTCTCAAACACTTTATTAAGTGTCTTGAATATTCAATAGTA
>NZ_JAKKSH010000073.1:0-779 GCF_025653395.1 Shewanella sp. SW24 | reverse complement strand
CGTGCGACGTGAAGTCGTATGAAGCGCTGTTCACCGCTTAACGAGTGAACCATCTGTATCACCAGATGAACCTAGGAGCCTGAATAAAGTAGCGGCTCTGACAATGTAACGAAGATTGGTCTTTGACCAATCGGGATATGAACCGCGAGGGGATGATCCTCCTGATAACCACAAATCGGGTGAGTGCTAGGTAGTCAGTATGATGAATGTAAGTGAATCCGCGTAAGGTGCGTTATGCGATGAAACAGCGGAAGTGGTTAACACGCTGTAGCCAAAAGGCACGAGAGTCGGAAAGAGATTGTCCCATGCTCTTTCGTGATCATTGTACTCTCCGCACCATAGCGGGCATCTAACCTGACATTGCGCGACATACGGAACACGGTAAGCCTGTATCGCTCCCTCTGGGAAAGCCAATATAGCCGATGGCGGTGCAGGTATAGGATGTTGGAGAAAGCAAAGGCTGCATTGTAATGATGCAGATACAGACAACTGTCTGGCACGAAAGTGAGCCCACTTCCGACTGGTCTCCCGTTGCGAGAGAATTTGAAGGACTTTATCCAAGGAGAAACGCAAATGATGATTTCAAAAGAGATTAGTGCCTCTCCTGACAGTGCTCAATGGCAGTCAATCGACTGGAAATCCGTAGAGTCGCATGTATTAAAGCTTCAGATGCGTATCGCAAAGGCAACAAAAGAAGGTGAGCACGGCAAGGTAAAAGCCTTGCAATGGTTACTGACGCACTCGCGCTCAGCAAAACTCCTTGCTGTTAAACGAGTGTC
>NZ_JAKKSH010000072.1:0-793 GCF_025653395.1 Shewanella sp. SW24 | reverse complement strand
CTTTTCCTAAGGGTACTTAGATGTTTCAGTTCCCCTCGTTCGCCTCGCAACACTATGTATTCATGTTGCGATAACAGCTTATGCTGCTGGGTTCCCCCATTCGGACATCGTTAGCTCAAATGCTTGTTACTAGCTCGCCAACGCTTTTCGCAAGTTACTACGTCCTTCATCGCCTCTGACTGCCAAGGCATCCACCGTATACGCTTAGTCGCTTAACCATACAACCCAAATGAGTTTCACTCATCTGCGYCGYATTGCGACCAGCTTGGTTTTACTTGTCTCACTTCTGACCAAAGAAGTGGACGCGCCTTAGACGTAAACTATGCCACTAAGCATAATTTACTATTGAATATTCAAGACACTTAATAAAGTGTTTGAGAACTCATGTTCAATGCTTTCGCATTAAACGTTTTGTAATTAATCACATGACAGACTCATGCAATTAAATACTATCAGCTTTCCAAATTGTTAAAGAACAACATCTACCTGCAAGAGGGATGTTTCGCTCTGACTTCTCCTAAGAGAAGCTAAACAAGCAATCTGTGTGAACACTCAGCAAACATTAAGTTAGTCGTATCGGTAAGGAGGTGATCCAGCCCCAGGTTCCCCTAGGGCTACCTTGTTACGACTTCACCCCAGTCATGAACCACAAAGTGGTGAGCGCCCCCCCGAAGGTTAAGCTACCCACTTCTTTTGCAGCCCACTCCCATGGTGTGACGGGCGGTGTGTACAAGGCCCGGGAACGTATTCACCGTGGCATTCTGATCCACGATTACTAGCGATTCCGACTTCA
>NZ_JAKKSH010000071.1:0-870 GCF_025653395.1 Shewanella sp. SW24 | reverse complement strand
CACTATCTGGTGATAATGACAAAGCCCATCCAACAGGTTTGCGGGAAAATAAGTCTAAAACAACGGCTAGATAGGCCCAGCGATTACCGACCCAAACATACGTCACGTCGCCACACCACACTTGATCTGGTTGAGTTACTGCAAACTGTCGATTTAGCGTATTGGGGATTGCAACATGCTCTTGTGTCGCTTTCCTATAAGAATGCTTAGGCTGCTGACAGCTTAATAACCCAAGCTTTTTCATTAGATTACGGGCTCGATAACGACTGAGACCAATCCCTTTRTTAGTCACTAATTGCGCTATCGTTCGMGCACCGGCAGAGCCATGACTAATAYGATGTGCGGCCTTCACTTCACTGCATAAAATAGTMAAGTCTGCATCAATATGTTCTTTTCTTTTTAGCCAATACTTATAGCTACTTCGATGYACTTTGAATGCATTACAAATTGTGAGAATAGAGTGGCTCTGCTTGAGTGCGCTGATTAGCGTAAATTGTTCATCGAGTCTGACATCAAGAGAGCGGTAGCCTTTTTTAGGATAAGATTGTGCTCCTCAAGACGAGCTATTTGCTTCTTCAGCTCACGGATTTCAATTTGTTCAGGGGTAATCGGAGATGCTTTTGGTGTGCCACCCTGGCGTTCTAGTTTTAACTGTCTCACCCATTTATCCATAGTGGACTTACCWACGTTCATCGCCTTTGCAGCTTCGATGATGCTATGGTTTTTATCGAGGACTAATTGGGCTGCTTCAAGTTTGAATTCAGCACTAAATGTTTTTCTGGTTGTCGATCTCATGTGTTCACCTAAAGTCATCTACGAGGTAATAATATCACCTCTATTTAGGTGGCCAAAATTAGTGTGCCACTACAG
>NZ_JAKKSH010000008.1:0-180617 GCF_025653395.1 Shewanella sp. SW24 | reverse complement strand
GGGCGTATGCGGTATTAGCAGTCGTTTCCAACTGTTATCCCCCTCGACTGGGCAGATCCCTAGGCATTACTCACCCGTCCGCCGCTCGCCGGCAAAGATAGCAAGCTATCTTCCCGCTGCCGCTCGACTTGCATGTGTTAGGCCTGCCGCCAGCGTTCAATCTGAGCCATGATCAAACTCTTCAATTAAAGTTTTGTTGCTTCCGTCTTGCGACTTCAGCGGCTCAATGAATTCTGATTTTTTGTTTCTAACTAAAGAAACAAACTGTACATATTACTATGAACACTCATTGTTACATTGATTTAAATTTTTGACTGCCAACCCGAAGGTTAAGCAGTTTCGATTAACTCAACACCTGTGAGTGCTCACACAGATTTCTTGTTTTATCTTGTTAAAGAGCAACTCAACCTCATAAGAGAAGGTGAGTACCACACTGAGCGCCGAACGCTTTCAGTTGGCTAGGGCTGCGTATTCTACGCATTTCCCGTTTCGCGTCAAGGAGTTTTTAACAACTTCTTGCTGCGATTGAATTAAGTGCCATTCTCAACGGAGAGTAACATGCTTAATTCAACCTAACTCGTCAGCCCGCTTTCGCTGTCTGCCGTGTCAGTGGATGCGCATTATAGGCAGCAGGAGATTTTGTGCAACCCCTATTTTAAGGAAATTTGCAGTTAATTCTAATTATCTAATCTAGCCACACCATACCCACCACTTACCCCCAAAGTTATCCACACCCAGCTCATTTTAGACTCAGTTTCAACTTAAAATGAGGTTTGATGAACCTATATTACTACGAATAAAGCACGGAGATTCCGTTGATTCTCGAGGCTAGAGGTGGGTTCTTGATGCAGCTTGTTCTAATAAATGGGCGAACGATAGATTAAAGAGACTCTTTGCCGACTTAATCAGAGATACAGGCCGTATTGCACAAAGCTGATATTGGCCACTTGTTAGCGATGAGCTTATCTATTAAAGCTAAGTTGATTTATCAAAGACGTCATGCACATTAAGAGTGTTATGTTCGCTTACCTATATTTAGTGACAGGAAATTTAGTGGCAATAATTTAGAAGCAAAAAAATACCCGCCAATGGCGGGTATTTTCTCATTCAGCTATGGCGTTAAACGCTGAGCTTATTCTTCAACAGGCGAGACCACGAACAGTAAGTCGCCTTGAGACACTTGCTGACCATTGCTGTTCAGGATGCGCTCGATGCGATACTTCTTATCCTCAGGGTACAGAATCGCACTCTGACGGTTAAAGCCGGCTAAGGTCACTTGCGAGAACATCTTCATCGCTTCTGTTAGTGCTAGTGTTTGATCGACCGTGACTATGTCACCTTCTTTCACGAAATCCGCTTCACCCGGTGCAGAAGAGGTATAGAAGATACCTGCGCCTTGGGCTAACACTTTCAGTTCGTTACTTTCGCCAACACGCAGTGACTCAGTGTCTACTTCCACAGTTTCAGCGGCAGCTTCCATTTCTGCTATCAACGCAGGAATGTCGAGCTCAGCCATTAAGCGTGGCAGATAGTTAGTGTCGTAAACACCTTCGTTAAAGGTACCATCTTTCAAGATCAGCTTGAGTAACGGAATGTTAGTCGCGATGCCTTTCAGCACTACACTGTCTAAGTATTCGTACAGTTTGGCAATCACATCTTCACGGTTTTCACCGCGCATGATGATTTGCGCAATCAAGCTATCGTAGTATGGCGATACTTCTTTCCCTGGCGCAGCAATCGAAATGATTTCCACATCTGGATGATCTGGGAACACACACTCAGTGATCTTGCCTGGATTTGGGATCAGCTGCAGTATGCCATGGCTATCGAGCGCCGCTTTCTCAGCCGTCACACGTACTTCCATCGCATAACCAATTTCTTTAGGTTCTAACGCTGCAATTGAACGGCCAGCGGCAATATCAAACTGCGCACTAACGATATCAATACCTGAAGTCGCTTCCGTGACAGGATGTTCAACCTGCAGACGCGTGTTCATCTCCATGAAGTAGACTTCGTTCGCATCTAAGTTATAGATAAACTCTACGGTACCTGCGCCCATGTAATCGGTCGCGTCGCCTAAGGCACGGGTATAGGCCAGCACTTGTCGCTTCAGCTCATCCGGCAGCATAGTAGAGCCAGATTCTTCGACCACTTTTTGGTTGTTACGTTGAACCGAACAGTCACGCAAACCTAATACTTTCGCATTACCGAACTTATCACGCAGTAACTGCACTTCGATGTGACGTAGTGATGTCACATACTTCTCTAAGTACAAGTCACCATTACCGAAGGCGGCAGCCGCTTCAGTTGCGGTTTTTTGGAATAAACCAATCATGTCTTCAGGACGTTTCACAACCTGAATACCTTTACCGCCACCACCTTGTACCGCTTTAAGAAGTACTGGATAGCCGATTTCGCTCGCCACATTTACGGCTTGTTCAGCATTGGTCAGAATACCGTGCGAACCAGGCACTACAGGTACGTTTTGCGCTTGCGATGTCTTAATTGCGTTCGACTTGTTACCCATAGTCGTCATTGAATGCACGCTAGGACCGACGAAGTTAACACCGTTATTCACACATAATGCAGCAAACTGCGGGCTTTCTGATAGGAAACCAATACCAGGATGCAATGCATCAACCTGTTCATATTCGGCCACTTTCAGCACTGAGTATGCGTTCAAGTAACTTTCGTCCGATGTGTTACCACCGAGACAAACTAACTTGTCGGTTTCTTTGAGCATGTCCGCTGGCACTGATGTCATATCAGGATCCGACGCCACTAATACCACATTGATATTATTGTCATGCGCCTTGCGAATAAGTTTCACCGCTGTACAACCACGGGCGTGAACCAATACTTTGTTAATTGGCTTCATTAACTTACGTGGATCGTTCTGCACGATCACTTCTTCTTCAACAGTAGCTTCAACCACTAAGGTCGACAGTGCATTGATGATCACGTCGTTAATTTTTGCCGAAGGCATTGGCATCAGAGGATCGATACCTGCTAACTGAGAGTCTAAATTGTCGCTGAATGGGTTATGGACTAAGCCCGCCATTGCGCCAGGTACTTTTGACAAGTAGTTAGACAGCGTTGCCGTTGATGGTAAGTAAGCTGGCACCACCATTTGACCTGCGAACGGCATGTTAGTACCAGACAGATAGTAAGTTTGCACCAATGGGTGAGTTACAAAACTCGCCTGCGCACCACCGGTACAGTCACCAAAACCAAACATCAGTACTGGCAATTCGTTATCACGAATAAAGCGCGTGATACGGTCGTTCACCACAGCCATAGAGAATAGCGCCGCAGCGCCTTCTTTAGTCTGCATACCACCTGAACTGATAAAGCACACAACGGGTAATTTACGCTTAGCACACTCGATCAATAGTGCAGAGAATTTCTCAGCACTAGCCATATCGAATGCACCCGCTTGGAATGCGGTGTTAGACACAGCCACACCCACACGCACTTTTTGACCTTTTTCTTTAAAGTCAGCAATACCTGTGATCAAACCACATGGGCGAATGCCTTTATCTAATGCGTCTTCAATCGATAAACGGAAGCCTGGGAAGTTGAGCAAGTTAGCCGACATTTTGTCGCCGTTGATCTCTTCGAAATGGGTAAAGAACTGCTTCACCACATTTTCCCAAGTCATGTTGCCTTTACGTTTTTCGTCACGTAGCACTTTTTGGATCAATAGATCTTGATAACCCATGGTCAAGCGGTTCCAGAAGTCCTTACGACGACCGATACGCACAGGGTTGATCGCACCAGTGTACTTGCTGGTATCGCTTTCACTATCGAAATACTCAGGCAGTAAACGCTCGAAGAAGTAAGTCAGTACCACGAATAGACTGTCGTTAAGTTGTGGGAAACCCACACTCTTCCACTGCTCTACTCGCACCAACAAATCGGCGCGGTTCGATTGACCCATAAAATACTTGAGCCACTTATAGAACTTAGCTTTGTCGTTCGAGGTATCTTGCGTCGACAATGCATGGTCAATTGACTTGTGCAACAGGTTGTTCACTGAGTTACGTGACAAACTCTTCGACATCATGGCTTCTTTCGCGATTGACGCTAAGCTGCCCACAACGTTGTCATACAAGGCATTAAAGATCAGAATGTTATGGCATTGCCAAATAAAGTCTTCACGCAGTTCTTCATTTACCACCACATCAAGCACAGTCAGCTGATTCAGCTCAGGCCATTTAGCTTGAGTCACAGACTTTGGCAAACTTTCTAAGTGCTGAATCAGCCCTTTAAAGTTGTTAGCCGCATTGCTCTTCCAGCGATGATACAAAGACCAGCTAATGTTGAATAACAACGCCTTACGTGCTTTTTTATAGTTCTCTTTTGGCTCACCCAAAATCAAACGTGTCAGCATGTTACGCTCGGTAGAGACTTCGTCACGTTTAGCGACAAAGTTAGTCCACAATTTATTCAAATCTTCGTCATAAACTAGCTTGTCAGGGTTAGACAACCAAGCTTGGAACACACGGTCTTGTTCCTGTTGAATACGTGCCAACAGATCACCTTCTGGCACGCTAGCACGTGACAGACGGCCATATTGCTCTTGAGAAATAGAATGGATACGGCTACGTAGCGTTAAATAACGCAAATAGCGATAGGCGCTACCGAACAAGTTATGGTGACTGGTCGGGCTCGTTGCCACAGCTAATTCTGCGTTCAGTTCCAAAGCCATCAAGTTTTTAGATGGATTAAGGAAACGAGTTAAACTGCGATCATAATGCTCACGTAAATCTTTAGATTCACGCACAAAATTCATCGCTGCACGCTCAACCGCTTCTACGCTGCTAATAATAGCGCGGCGCAGATTGTGCTGACGCTCGTCACGATCGCCCGGTGAAAAGTCGATGATACCGTCGATACAACCTGAGGTATAAAGCTCTTCTGGTGATACACCCACAGATTTCGCACATTCTTGCCAAGATAAGTTGTACTTACGGGCAATACTTTGCAGACCTTGTGGCTGGATCGTGTTGAAAATACCGTCACGCAACGACAACAGAATGTTCGCCGCCGCTAATGGAATTGCGCCACCAGAATAACCAGCACCAATTACGATACCGACTGTCGGTACGTCAACGTTGGCACTTTCTGCGATGGCTTTAGAAATTGAATGCGCTTGGTTTTGGCTGTTAGCGATTTCGCCAGCATCCGCCCCTGGGGTATCAATTAAATAGATAATAGGCATAGACAATTCGGCGAAATGACGAATTGCTTTACAAGCGGCGTAATGATGCTCAGGCATCCAAGCACCGTTAGCGGTAGTGCGTTCTTGGGCAATAAAGCCAATACGACGAGTGCGTGAACCAAAGTTCAGCTCGACCTCAGCACTGTAAAAAGAGCCCAAGTGAGTTTCCGTAATCAAACGACCTTTAAGATCGGCAATAATACGTTTTGCACCAGGACGACCTTTATCTTGGGTCGGCTGGATCACTTTAGCAACGTAACCGTCGACATCTAAAGATGCCAAGTCTTTTAAGTTTGCTTGAATAGCATCCTCATTTAAAAGACCTTTAATTTCTTCCGATAAACTCTGTTTACTGTGCTTAGGAAACAGAGAAAAATCTTTTGCCAAATGCTCGGCCTGTAAAAAAAGCGGATCGGGCGTTTGGGCTTGAGTCATGTGTTTGGGCTGATTATTGCTGGTCATCAAAAGATCCTCTGCTTAGCCTCTGAAAATTTTTAGCCAATAAATATAACTTTGTTATCCCGTCAAATGCCATTAAACTGCATAGGACGCTTTGTTCCAAATATGAGACAGTGGGAATAACATGCCAGATTTAAACGGTATGATGCTATTTGCAGCCGTAGTTAGAGCGAAGGGATTCTCCCAAGCTGCACGTGAAACCGGCCACCCAAAATCCACCATAAGTCGCAAAATCGCGCAGCTAGAAGAACAACTTGGCGTGCGATTACTACAGCGCGACACCCGTAATTTGAGTTTGACCCAAATCGGGGCACTCTTTTATCAACACTGTGATTCGATTCGCAATGAGGTAGAAGCGGCCAAGGCAGTTATCGAGAATACTCACGATGATGTGTCAGGATCATTACGCATTGCAATCCCAGTGTCATTTAGCCAAGAACTTATCGCTAACCTCTGTAGCGGATTTATGCGTTTATATCCCAATGTTGAATTGGATGTCCAGTTTACCGACAACGATATTGGTTTAGTCGGTGAAGGATATGACATAGCCATCAAATATGGCCCACTTCAATCGTCAGACTTAGTCGCAAGATTACTGTTTGAACGCCAGCCAATTTTGGTGGCAAGCCCTGCATACTTAAAACTCAAAGGCACCCCCGCGACCCCAAAGGAACTCAGCCTGCACAGTGGGATTTTATTGGGGACTTCTCGCTCAGCACCAATTTGGCCATTGGGTAAAGGTTCGCGTAAAACCATGGCGAACTTTCAGCGTAAAGTGAGGGTCAACAGCCCGATAATGGTGAAGCAATTAGCCATAGATGATTTTGGCATCGCCATGTTATCCAATTCAGCCTGTAAGACTGAACTTGCTAATGGACAGCTAGTACCGATTTTACAAGAGTGGCCGATTGAACCTTTTAAGGTTTACGGGGTTTATTCGAGCAGACGCCAACTGGCCACCAACATCAGTGTCTTCTTAGATTTCTTTGTAAAACGCTTCAGCAGCCAAGAAAGCCTGCAATCCCTAATGGGTTAACGTTTCCCGTCGCATCAGGAAACCTGTTTCAAGAAAGTCCTATAAAAAAGCCTAGATCTGAGTCTAGGCTTTCAGTATCACGATTGATGTCAGCCAAGTAGGCCACTTCATACGCAATTCTCGCAAGGTTTAGATACGCTATGCTTACGCGACCTAGCATGGGCTAAGGAATAACGCGTTCCCGTTTTAAGATTTCCTTAGTAATGGCTTGACGCAATGGTAAACCTGCGGCGTCGGGAATATCCATATTCATCGCAAAAAACCATACATTATCATCGAGTTCAACCCAACCTACCCACCAGCCAATGCTTGGTTCTGCTCTGACTGCATAACCGGTTTTCGCACGGATAATATAGTCAGAATTCGCTTCAGTCAGCATGGCTTGCTTAACAATACGTAAACTGCGCTCAGAAGCGTGTATCTTGTTGTGATAAAGCTTACGTAGGAAATCGATTTGCTCCGTAGCCGAAATTCGTATGCCACCATCTAACCAAAAGCTATCCAAATTTCCCGAAATATCCTCATTACCATAATCAAACGAGGCGATCATCTTCGACATACGCGCCTCACCAATTTGGCGAGCAAACTCTTGGTAGACAGGCACAACCGAATACTTCATTGCAGTAATAAGGTTATGATCACGATTCCAAGTTGCGATATCTCGACTTTTACCATCCCAATTAAAGACTTGATGCTCATCCTTCACCACGCCAAGCTCTAGCGCGATCAAACTGTTAGGAATTTTAAACGTCGATGCAGGTAAAAAACCTTGATTGGCACGTTTAAGATTATTAGTGAATCCCTGTTGCTTGTTTTCATTCCATAACACCACTACGCCTTTAGTTTGGTGCTGAGTAAAACTAGCATCCCAACTGCGGGTTTCTTGCCACTCCTTAGCTGTAGTAGATGCAAAAGTCGGCGCCACTAAGCTTGACGACACTAAAATAGACGACATCACCAGCACAGCTGATATGGTGAACAAACGCATAAAGTCTCCTTGTAGAAAAACACACAATCCAATGAACTAAAAAAGTGATTAAGGCTATCACTTAGGGTTTTGGCATGCCCTAGCAAACTGCTGACCAATTGTGGCAAAAAAGAGGTAAACTAGACCCTATTGCACTGTTACAGATGGATTAATGCCAGCGCGACATGATTTGTGATAGAAGATATTGGCATAAGATGACAAAGATCACTGAGCTTAACTTTATTACCCTCAGCTTGTAGTGCATACTTTTTGGCATAAGAGACTATCCGCACGAAAAAAATAATCATTATTTCCAATGAATAACGTCTAATCACTACAGGGAAGCAAAACATGTTGAAGCCAGTGTTAACACTCATCCTCACCACCAGCTTAATGACTACAGCCAGTGCCGTGCAGTTATTTGGTGACGTTGAAGTTTCCCGCCTACCAGCAGCCGAAAAAACCATAGGCGACGTAGTCACTCGCTATCAAGCACTTGACGATGGTCTGGCTCAGCTGAGTTCAAAGAAAAACGAAGTTGACGCCACCCAATTAGCGGCGCGCCAAGGACACAGATTGTGGCAACAAGCTGTCCGCGATGTACAGTCAGGGCATTTTGATGACCGACCTTTATACTGGGCTCGCCTTGCCATGCTTAATAGTCTAAAAACCACCAGCGCCAACTTTAAAATGGCCGATTGGCAACAAGACATATTAATGAGTGCGGTTGAAAAGGCATCACGGGGTTTTAGCGATATTCAATATGGTGATGATGTCCAAATCAAAATATTCCTCACGGGTTTCGATCCTTTCTTCCTCGACAAAGATATCACCCAGAGTAATCCTTCCGGTCTAGTTGCCCTCGCCTTGGATGGTTTTCGCTTTGATATTAATGGTAAAACGGCGCAAATAGAAACCGCTATGGTGCCAGTACGTTTTGCAGATTTTGATCAAGGACTTATCGAGTCGCTATTGAGCCCGATTTATCGCGATCCCAAAACCCAATTTGTATTCACCGTTAGCATGGGCCGAACTGATTTTGATATCGAACGTTTCCCAGGGCGAAATCGCAGCGCAGCGGCGCCCGATAACCAAAACGTACTCACTGGCGGCACGAAAACCGCACCCGTTGCCCCAAAGCTTAATGGTAAAGATTTTATCGGCCCCGAATTTGTGGAATTTTCACTGCCTGTTTCGGCTATGCAAGTCAAAGATGGTCAATGGAAAGTCAATGATAACCATACTGTCACTACCCTTGCCCGCGGTGAATTTAGCGCGACCTCATTAAACGAACTGCAAAACGAAACCTCAGTCGAAGGCTCTGGCGGCGGTTATCTTTCTAATGAAATCTCCTATCGTGCCATAGTCTTGCAGCATAAGTTTAATAGCCATGCCAAGGTCGGCCACATTCACACCCCAAGAGTCAAAGGCTATGACGCCGATACTGAGCAAGCCATAGTCGAACAAGTACGCACTATGGTGATGCAAGCGACAGCGAGTTTATAGCCAAGTCACACTGGCTGAAACTGGCTGAAACTAGCATTGTCAGATAGCGTTCGCTATGATGCGAACGCTTCTGATGTGAACGCTTAGGCAGGCTTAATCACCGATAAGTTTTAAGCACTCAATTTTATCTTTAACCGACGAGATCCAACGCTAACCCTATGCTGAAACCCGCAGACTTACTCAATGCCTTACGCCGTCGCAGCAGTGAAGCACTTGCCCCGCTGACAAAATCGACGTACGCAGCCTTGGGCCAAAGCCAAGATAAGTCGCAGGTGATAACGAGTCCACCAGCACCAAATCCGGCTCAGGCACATATTTTCACCGGTTCATCACGCCCACTCTCGTCACTACAAATTCAAGTACTAGAGCGAATTGAAGCTTGTTATCAAGAGGCCGAGATATCGCTTAAGCGCACTTTTCCACGCCCTGTCACTCAATTTAGTTTAAGGGGTAAGAGTGCGGGTACAGCTCATCTGCAACAGAATCGCTTGCGATTCAATCCTGTATTGCTACGCGAAAACAGCGAGGCATTTCTGACTGAGGTCGTCCCCCACGAAATTTGTCATTTGCTGTGTTTTCAGCTTTTTGGCAAAACCAAGCCCCACGGTAAAGAATGGCAATCTTTGATGTTAACGGTATTTAAGGTCAATCCGAGTACCACACATAGCTTTAATACCACTTCAGTTACGAGTCGCGATGTTGAGTATCGCTGCGCCTGTGGACCGATTCGACTGAGTATTCGCCGCCATAACAAGGTGTTGCGTGGTGAAAGTCGTTATATTTGTAAACGCTGTAAGACCCATTTAACTGCGATCTAGCGACTTTCAGCAAACAAAACTCCCACCTAAGTACGACTCAATTTGCATAAACAGCGATATTTCCCTTACCATCACGCCATAAAAGACGAGCCAAAGGCTCGCGTAGTGTTTGTTATTTTGGGATAAATTTTGAACATAGCTTCTTTAACCGTTAATTCACGGCGACTTTTGTTGTGCCTAATCACTTGGGCGGCGACCTTATCTGTGCCCGCAAGTGCCTCAGTGTCACATCCCAGCAGTTTCAGCCAAGCGAAAACCAAGTCACAGGCGCTCTACGCAGGCAGTCGCCAAGGTACTCTGCCCGCAGTCAGCTTTTACTGTGGCTGTGAAATTCAGATCAAAGGCAAATCGTGGAAACCCGATCTCGCCAGCTGTGGTTATCAAGTCCGTAAACAGGAAACCCGCGCCAACCGTATCGAGTGGGAACACATAGTCCCCGCCTGGGAATTTGGCCATCAACTCCAATGCTGGCAAAAGGGCGGCCGTAAAAACTGTGCCGATAACAGTAATGAATTTAATAAGATGGAATCGGACATGCATAATTTGGTACCCGCAATTGGTGAGGTCAATGGCGATCGCAGCAACTTCCGATTTAGCCAATGGAACGGTAAGGCCGACCAATATGGCCAATGTGCTATGGTAGTCGACTTTAAGAATCGTCAAGCACAACCTCCCGCGAATACCCGCGGTAAGATAGCCAGAACCTACCTCTATATGCAGCAGACCTATGGTCTTAAAATCGCCTCAAGCCAATTAAAATTATTTAAGGCATGGGATAAAACCTATCCAGTTGATACTATTGAGTGCAAACGTGATAACGCCATAGCGCAAACCCAAGGTAACCATAACCCCTTTGTGCAGAATGCCTGTAATGCGCCACCACAGCGTCAACAATTAGCCGAATAAGGTCGACAATGAGAGTCCCAAGAATTTATCAACCTCAGCCATTAGCCATCAATCAACAGTTGAACTTAGACGAAGATGGCGCGGCCCATATCGGCAAGGTGCTACGCATGGGCAACGGCGAACATATCAGTCTATTTAATGGCGATGGCAATGATTATCTTGCTGAAATTGTTGACGCAGGTAAGAAGCATGTCACAGTAAAGCTGCTCTCCTGTGAGGCCAATTTATCTGAGTCGCCACTCAACTTACACTTAGGCCAAGTGATTTCCCGTGGCGATAGAATGGAGTTCACCATTCAAAAATCAGTCGAGCTTGGCGTGAATACGATTACGCCGCTGTTTTCAGATCGCTGCGGTGTGAAACTTAACGGTGAACGCCTAGAAAAGAAAATTCAGCAATGGCAGAAGATCGTCGTGAGCGCCTGTGAGCAATCGGGACGCAGCCAAGTGCCCGTGGTTCGCCCAGCGATGGACTTACACGATTGGTGCAGTGAGCCGACCTCAGCGCTTAAACTCAATTTGCATCCACGTGCCGCACACGGTATCAATGGCTTAGATTTAGCCCATACCCGCGTGCGACTATTAATTGGCCCAGAAGGCGGTTTGTCGGCGGAAGAAATCGCCATGACAGAAACCTATCAGTTTACCGATGTGTTGCTTGGCCCCAGAGTGCTACGCACCGAAACCGCCTCGCTCACCGCCATTACGGCACTGCAACTCAGATTTGGTGATTTAGGCTAGACCGTCCACAACCGCACACAGCGGTGGTATGGCACCCCATTATCCAATAAATGCTTTTTTGCCTGCAAACGGCGACAAATAAGGAACAGATTAATGATAAAACTCGGCATAGTGATGGACCCCATCAGTGAGATCAACATTAAGAAAGACTCCAGTTTTGCCATGTTAATGGCCGCGCAGGAAAGAGGTTATCAGCTGTTTTATATGGAAATGGCCGATCTTGCCATGGTCAACGGTGTGGCTATGGCCAATATGCGTCCGTTAACTGTTTTCAATGATGCGAGCAAATGGTTTGAACTCGGCGAAGCTACAGACACGCCGATGAGCGAACTCGACGTGATCTTAATGCGTAAGGACCCGCCATTCGATACTGAGTTTATCTACGCAACTTACATGCTTGAACGCGCCGAAGAACAAGGCGTGTTGATCGTTAATAAGCCACAAAGCTTACGTGATGCTAACGAGAAACTGTTTACCGCATGGTTTAGCGAATTCACGCCAGAAACGATCGTAACCCGTGATGCCAAACGTATCCGCGCTTTCCACCAAGCGAAGGGCGATATTATTCTTAAGCCACTTGATGGTATGGGCGGCACCTCGATTTTCCGCGTGAAGCAGGACGACCCAAACCTTGGGGTCATCATAGAAACCTTGACCAGCTATGGCCAACAATATGCCATGGCGCAAGCCTTTATCCCTGAGATAACCAAAGGCGATAAACGCATTTTAGTGGTCGATGGTGAGCCTGTGCCCTACGCCTTGGCGCGTATCCCAATGAAAGGCGAAACCCGTGGTAACTTAGCGGCAGGCGGAAGCGGTGTGGCTCAACCTTTATCCGACAGCGATTGGGCAATTGCCCGCGCCATTGGTCCAGAACTTAAAAAGCGTGGACTGATTTTTGTCGGCCTCGATGTCATTGGTGACAAGCTGACTGAGATCAACGTAACCAGTCCAACTTGTATCCGTGAGATCCAAGCAGCATTTGATGTCGACATCACCGGCATGTTAATGGATGCTATTGAAGCACGCATTAACACCAAAGCATAAAAATTTACCAACGAGTTTGTTGATTTAAGGCGCTTTGACATCACAAGCGCCTAGCCACTTTCTAGGGATGTGATATGAGTTTCACCAAAGCGCCATTCTTGTTACTCGGCATAGGTTTATTACTATCGACTCCGACTTGGGCCAACATAGAAACAGGTCCAACGAAAGCACCGTCGCGTCCCAAAAACATTGTCATCATGATAGGTGATGGTATGGGACCGTCTTACACTAGCGCTTACCGTTACTACAAAGATAATCCTGACACAGAGGAAGTCGAACAAACCGTATTCGACCGTTTACTTGTAGGGATGGCGAGCACTTATCCCGCCAGTGTCAGTGGTTATGTTACCGACTCAGCCGCGGCAGCAACAGCGCTCGCCACTGGCGTTAAATCTTACAATGGGGCGATTTCGGTCGATACCCAAAAGCAACCGCTACCGACCATACTCGAAAAAGCCAAATCCCTTGGCCTCAGCACAGGTGTGGCTGTCACATCCCAGATAAACCACGCCACGCCTGCAGCCTTTTTAGCCCACAACGAGAGCCGTAAAAACTACGACGCCTTAGCACTCAGCTATCTAGAAACCAACGCCGATGTATTCTTAGGCGGTGGTCAAAAATACTTTACCCCTGAACTATTAGCACAATTTAAAGCCAAGGGTTATCAACATATTACTCGTTTTGAAGATCTCGCCAGCATCACCCAACCTAAAGTGCTGGGACTGTTTGCCGAAGTCCAATTACCTTGGGCAATTGATGAAAAAGATGCGAAAAAACTCAGCACTTTAACCCAAAAAGCGCTCAGTTTACTGTCGCAGAATGACCAAGGTTTTGTACTGTTAGTCGAAGGAAGCCTCATCGACTGGGCGGGTCACAATAACGACATAGCTACAGCCATGGGTGAAATGGATGAATTCTCCAATGCCATTGAAGTGGTTGAGCAATTCGTGCGTGAACATCCTGATACCCTGATGGTGATCACCGCCGACCATAATACCGGCGGCCTATCGATTGGTGTCGATGGAAAGTACAACTGGAACCCTGAAATCCTACGCAACGTTTCAGCCAGTACCGACACATTAGCCTTAGCCGCCATCAGCGGTGAACAATGGCAGGCCGATCTTGCCCGCGGTTTAGGTTTTGAGCTCAACGAAGAAGAAATCGCAAAATTAACGGTCGCCAGAATGCAGGGATTAGAAACCATCGCGGTTGCAATTCGCCATGTTATTGATAAGCGAACTGATACAGGTTGGACAACCGACGGCCATACAGGCACAGACGTACAAGTGTTTGCCGCAGGTCCCGCATCTGAGCTGTTTAACGGCCATCAAGACAATACTGATATCGCCAATAAGATTTTCAGCTTATTGCCAAAACCGAAGAAACCTAAGAGCTAAGCGTTAATCGATTCCTTTCATTAAAGGCAATCACATAAGGCAACCGCATAATGCAGTTGCCTTTTTTATTGGGTCTTTTTATTAGGGATTTTATTAGGTCTTAGCGCAGTGATTCGATGCAAACTGGCTCGGGCGTGAATAACGGGTATAATGCCCACACTTAAGTTTATAGGTGCCTGTAACTGTGTTAACTAATCCATCGCAAGTCATTATTCGTAATCAAGACAGCCTAAGCCAACATAAGGTGTTAGTGCTCAATCATGAAGCCGATCTACTGCCAAAAGCCCTGCTCGATGTCGCGGCCTCGGTCGATGCCCTCGCCTTGGATTATCACCATTATTTACACTTAGCGCCGCACGCGAATTCAAAACTGCGTTGCTACTTCGGCCATGAACTGCCACATCAAGACCCAATTACACCAGAAAAGTACGATACGGTTATCGTTTATTTCCCCAAGGCTAAACCCCTCGCACCCTATCTGTTTAACCTCGCCGCCAGCCATCTTGTGCCTAACGGCCAGCTATTAGTCGTTGGGGAAAACAAAGGCGGCATTAAGTCTTTAGTTAAACTCTTGCCTGAGTATTTTGCGACGGGGATGAAGCTCGATAATGCCCGCCACTGCCTACTGTTTGGTAGCCATTTAGAGGGCAGCGCCCCGGCAATGAAACTTAGCGACTGGGTCAGTCAGTATCAACTCACAACGCCGCAAGGCGAGATCAGTATCTGTAATTTAGTCGGGGTATTTAGCGAAAAACGGTTAGATCTCGGCACTGAATTATTATTGTCACACCTACCAACACTCTCGGGTCGAGTGCTCGATTTTGGTTGCGGCGCAGGCGTGATCACCGCAGCCCTACTAAAAGCACAACCGAGCCTATCCCTAGAATGTGTTGATATTAATGCCATGGCGTTAGCTTCTTGCGAACTCACCCTGGCGGCCAATGGCATGACAGCCAAAGTGTATCCATCCGATGGGCTCGCGCAAACCACAGGAAAATTTAACGGCATTATCTCTAATCCGCCGTTTCATGATGGCCTCGCCAGCACCACCAGCATAGCGCAGAACTTTGTCACCGATAGTGCTAAGCAATTACAACATAATGGTATTTGGCAAATAGTAGCCAATCGCCACCTGCCCTATTCCGATATTATCGCCGCCGAATTTGGCCAATTGAAAGTGGTTGCCGATAACAACAAGTACAAGTTGTATTACTTCCAGCACAAATAGATGTTTGATTAATAACGCGCAGATGCTTTCGCTGAAGCGCGTTATTGGCAACCCAGCCACTCACTCTTATCCCAATCCCTGTTTGTTTTTAGATAAAACCTCCCTTTCATCGTGTTACAAAATTCAATATTGTGATCTGCCGCATGCCAGCGATTCTGACAATTCCTCACTTATAATCACTCAACAGCCGTTCCTAACATAGGGATTCGATTTAAAACATCAAAATAATGGTTAAACCTAAAATCAATATAAGTTGTGGTTTATTCAGTAATTTTTGTTATAAAACCAGAGATAACACTGATTATAAGACTCAATTTTTTATAAAAAACTATTTTAAAATTCACTCATAGACCATTAACAACAAAATGACAACATTTGCTGATTTTGCAGCCAAAAAGGCTTCTTTACCCTAAGTTTCTACTGTTATACTCAAAACAGCTTCTTAACAAGAATAAAACGCAATTACTAGGAATGCCCCTATGCTGGACCCTGAACTCATAGAGCTAAACAGCGATAAGACAAAAGCTGAATTGCGCCTGATCCCGAATGTCCATGGTCCAGTCACCCATGAAGACATAATGCGCCTGTTATCTTTACCTGAATTCGCCGCCCTGTTTCCGCTAGAACCAGCCATTACTAAAACCGTCGCTAAAATCAACTCTCTTTGTAATCAAGACGATGGAAAATTTGAGCTCTATACTACTTTGGCCGAACGTCGCGATGGCAGCATAGCTATCGAGATTAGTCCCGATAAAATGCAAGCCAGTCTTAAACTTACCGCAGCATGGGGTGGTAAACAGATAGATTTGCCAGAGATCCTCACTCATCTCAAAAAAAACAACGTCTGCATGGGGCTAAGCAAACTCAAAATTCAAGCTCTACTAAAGCAACTCAGCACACTCAAGCCAGGGGAAATCTGCCAAAGTGAAATAGCCCAAGGCAAAGCCCCTGTTAATGGACTCAATGCGGTACTAGAACGCAAAGTATTCCTTGCGCGGGAGCGCTTGCTTCAGCCACAAGAGCGCGAAGATGGCAGTGTCGATATGCGCAATTTAGGCGCAATGATCGTTGTTAAAGCCAATGATCTCTTGATGGTTAAACATTTAGCCACCGAAGGCACTCCGGGCTACAACATCAAGGGCGAAGTCCTTAAACAAAAACCAGGTAAGGATGCCGTGCTTCAAGCGGGTACTGGCACAGCCTTTCATCCCAAAGATCCCAATAAACTGATCGCCACAGTGCCGGGGCAACCCGTCGAAACCCGTACAGGTATGAATGTCGATGATGTACTGCAACTTAAAGACGTCGACATCAGCACAGGCCATGTCACCTTCAAGGGCAGTATTTTAATTACAGGTGATGTCCACGAGGGCATGATAGTTAAAAGCTCAGGCGATATTACCGTGATGGGGTTTGTGGACTCCGCCACCCTTGAAGCAGAAGGCGATGTCACTGTGAGTAAAGGCATCATTGGCCGCCAGATTAAAGCCAATGAATACTCTACCAATATCTATTCTCAAGGGCAGATCAGCGCCCAATTTGTGCAATATTCTCAATTAGTTGCCAAAGGTAATATCTTAGTAACTAAACAGTTGCTGCACAGTAATACCAAAACCGCCGGCAGTTTAACGGTCAGCGATCCTAGCGGTCGTCGTGGCGATCTGGTTGGTGGAGTCGCACACGCTGAAAAAGGCATCACGGCGGTTGTCATAGGTGCAACGGCAGGGACTAAAACTGACGTTTACTGCGCAATGGGACAGGCTGAACTCAAGCAAGATCTCAAGCTACTCGATGAGAGCGTTAAAGCTATGGTCGTCGCCAGTTTAGATATCGAGGCTCGCCTCAATAAATTGCCCCCCAAGTCAGAATGGCAAGCTGACGCGGTTATGATTGAGCAAATCAAGATGATGCTTGATGAAAAGAATCGCATCATGGACGAACGTACCCGTGAAGAGCTTGAATTCGATACCTTTAAACAAGAAGTCGAAGGCTACTACGAAAAATACCGTATCGAAGTGCTTAAACACGTATTCCTTAACGTTGAGCTGCATATAGGTCCAGCAAATCACCGTACGGCACGTGAACACGGCACTTGTTGTATTGCCAATGTTAATCAAGAGATTAACTTTGACTATAACGCCAAGGCCAAAGCTGCACCGAGCACATAAGGTTCACTAGGGTTCTTAACGCCAGTGCTGAGGCGGCTTTCGCTCGGTAGCCAAACCTAACTCGTTCTAGCCTCTATCTATCTTCTCCAAGCGTGGCATACTGCTCACAGATAAACGCACGCAGCAGTATGCCAAGTCACCTTCTTGCTAAATCCTAATCCTTGTCTACTGCCGCCGATTGATCTCAGAGAATACCTCAGAGCCCATTTTAAACTTCCTAAGGATCTGAAATGACTAGCGTTAAGATGTCGAGTATTGAATGGCCAGCGATTGTAAAACTGACTCAAAATGACGAATTACTTTACCTAGAACATCAAAGAGATTGGCTCGAACTGGCCTGTCTCTATCAGCATCACTTCATCGAAACCGATCAATTATTAGACTCCAAAGGGCAGCGGTACCTTATCAGTGCCTGTCCACAAAAAATCCATGAAGATCCTGTTGGCGAATTACCTCGATTACTGCGCCAAAAACAGGATTTGCCACTCAATGAATTTATCAAATGGGTTCAAAATCATGCCCAAGCACTAGGACAATGTTGTGTCGCTAAACTGGCTTTCACGACAATTGCCCAAGGAATCGAAATTGTTCGTACCCTCGATGAATAAACAGCAAGCACATGATAAGCCATAATAAATGGCTATCAATAACTCAGTTAATCAATAAAAAACAATATGACCTTAAAAGCTAATATCCTCATAATCAATTCACAGGCATAATTTGCCGCGGTGCAACAGCGCTAAGCCAGACGGTAAAGCGCTTAAGATGCACTCCAAAATAACCGTTTTCTGCGTCGACTCAAGAGATGACGTTTAAGTTGGCACTAAATATACAAACAGATGGAACCGAAATTGGAACTACTTAAGATTGACTGCTTAGGCAAACAACTGCGCTTAGAAGGCTCGCTCGCGGGCTGGCAACAACTCTACTGGGACAACACCTTAGTCTCACAAAAAGAAGCTTCCGTCGATAATGGCGGCCTCAAAGTCCATGTCTTTGAGCTCACCCACCACAGCAGCCCATTGGTGACAGAAAGTGGTGAGCAAGCCATCGCCATGACAGAAGCTAAAATCCAAGTTCGCCTCGAAACCGATCTCGTTTGGCAGCCTTTCCGCCTCGATTACTGCTTGCTGATGGATGACAAGATTATCGACCAAGGGCGACGGACAGAGAAAGATATCGAACGCCAAACACCAGAAACGCCCATCGTTAAGCAGCAAAAAATCAGCATGATAGGACTCGCCTCCCTCGGCTTTAAGCTGTTAAAGAGCGCTAAAGTCATAAAGGTAGTGTTAGCGGGCGCCAGTGTTGCCGCTTATTCTTGGCTATTCTCCTTCCAATTCGCCCTCGCACTTATCGCCTGTTTGGTATTCCACGAATATGGCCATATTCGCGCAATGAAATATTTTGGGATGAAAACCAAAGGGATTTACCTTATTCCCTTTATGGGCGGACTCGCGCTCTCCGATGAGAAAATTAATACACGTTGGCAAGATGTGGTGATTTCTATCATGGGACCTACCTTTGGGCTCTTGATGTCCATCGCTTCCTTGATTGCTTACCACGCAACGGGCAATGTGTTTTTTGCTGGCCTTGCCGCCTTTAATGCGCTGCTTAACCTATTTAATTTATTGCCTATTTTGCCACTCGATGGCGGCCATATTTTAAAGAGCATCAGTTTTTCGATGAACAGCATCATGGGGCTGGTCGCCTGCGCCGCCGGTGCCGCTTTCGGAGTGTATATCAGCTACACCTTAGGCTTAGCGCTATTGGGCTTCTTGTTGTTGATCGGCAGCTTAGAAATCATCTTCGAGTGGCGAACTCGCCATCAAAGCCATCTGCTGCCATTAGACAGATACGGGCAAATCTTCTCGGTTATTTGGTACTTGCTCACAGTTGGTGCCTTAGTCGGCATCATCTGGCACTTAGCGGGAACGGGCGATGATATGCTCAGCTTGCCGCTGCAAATATTACGCAGTTAATCCACTTAACGGCTAAGCACAGATTCAAACACTCACCCTGAGCAATACAAAAAACCGCTATTAATAGCGGTTTTTTATTTTTCTGTCGCGCTGTGATGCTTTTACAAAAATGCGCTATTCCTTTGCCAAAGGAGGGGCGATATCGCTGCCACCAAGAGCTTGATAAAGCGTCGCTTGGGCGGTGAGTTGGTTGTAACGATTCTCGAGTAAAGCCGCCTCGGCGCTGCGACGATTCTCTTGGGCATCAATCCAATTCTGAATACCGATAGCGCCATTGCGGTACTGGCTCTCATAAATGGCTTCAACAGCCGCCGCTGCACTGAATTGCTGCGCCAACTTCTCCCCTTGATAGCGATATTGCTGCTTAGCCGAAATCGCGTTATCGACATCTTCAAAGGCGGAATAAAGCGTCTTGCGATAATTCACCACTGCGGTTTGATAATCGATATCGGCAATGTCATTATTGATTTGCATTTGATTCCACTGCAAAAAGGGCAAGACTAGCCCTGCGCCTAAACTGCCAACGGGATTGCGTAACAACTCTTTTAACTCAGAGGTCGACTCCCCAACACCGCCGGTTAAACTCAGGCTTGGGAAATAACTCGCATAGGTCGCATCTTTACTCGCCAAGGCGGAGCGCAGTTGATACAAGGAGGCCTTCACATCTGGGCGTCTCACTAACAAATCTGCGGGTACACCCACGCTCACATCAGGTACTGCTACGTCGGGGAGTTGCTTAATCTCAACCCAAGTTCCCCCTGAAGCTAAACTCTGCGCAGGAACAGCTGCAGGAGTCTGATTGAGTAATATCGCTAGGGCGTTTTTAGCCACAGTTAATTGTTGAATAAGCTGGCTATGGGCTGCCTCTTGTCCCGCCATACTGCGCTGAGCTTCGAGCACATTCACTTGCGTCACGGCCCCAGAATCATACTGCCTTTGGGTTAATGCCAGCGTTTGCTGACTGTACTCGATACTCTTTTGGCTTAAATCAATCCGTTGATTTAAATAACCTATCTGCCAATACAAGGATGCGGTGGTCGCCACTAGGCTTTGGGTGGTACTTTCCCTATCTTCGGCGCTCGCCAGCGCCGCCCATTGAGCTTGGTCGATATTGGCCGACACTTTGCCCCACAAGTCCACCTCATAACTCACGGACAATTTTGCTTGATAACTCTTAGTCGCATCGCCACCCTCAAATGGCTGATTACGGGAAGCGTCAAGGTTTGCCGATAACTGTGGGTATAGATCATCCCGCGTTAGCCCTGCCTGCAAGCGTGCTTTACGCAGCGTTAAGGTCGCTAGGGTTAAGTCATTGTTAGTGCTCAATACTTGGCTGACCAGCTTATCGAGCTCGGGCTGATGAAACTGCTGCCACCAAGGATCAACTCTCACTTGCTCATTCACTGTGGTGTTTTGCCACTGTTCGGGAATAGCCAGTGCAGGTGGTTCAAAGTCTGAACGCATAACACTGCCACAACCACTCAACAGGGCTATGCACAGAGCTGGTCCCAAAGCCGTGCAAACAGCAATAGTACTGCTACGAAGCGAAAATGGCTGATTAAAAAGTTTAGTATTCATGGTGTTATTACTCTCTGGCTAGTGCATCAACGGGATCTAACTGCGCCGCATTGCGGGCGGGTAAGAAACCAAATAGCACACCAATTAAGGTCGAGCAGGCAAAGGCAGCAACGATGGAGGTGGTGGAATAAATCATTTGGAAACTGCCCCCCGTTTGAGCAAACACCACGCCAATTAAGTAGGACAAGGCGATGCCTAAGGTGCCCCCACACAAACACACTAAGATGGCTTCGATAAGGAACTGGCGCAAAATATCACTCTGGCGCGCACCCACCGCCATACGAACACCGATTTCACGGGTCCGCTCAGTCACAGACACTAACATAATGTTCATCACCCCAATTCCGCCAACGACAAGGGAAATCACCGCGATAGCCGAGATCAGTAAGGTCATTGTTGCCGTGGTTTTTTCAATGTTCTGCCTAATGGTATCGGTATTAATGGTGAAGAAATCTTGCGTGCCGTGGCGCATTTTAAGCAGCGCGATAATGCCCTGCTCCGCCGCGTTACTCGGCACAGTTTCATCGAGTCGCACTGTGATGCCATCCAAATAGTTTTTACCCACCATACGGCCAGAAACTGTGGTGTAAGGCACCCACACATTAAGCGCATCGCTGTTACCAAAAGCACTTTCTTTAGGTTGAGTCACACCTATGATACGTACGGGTAAATCGCCGAGAAAAATCACTTGGCCTATCGCCGAGTTATTGTCGGCAGCGCTGTTAGGAAAAAGCTCCTTACGGGTGTTGTCATCAATCACCGCATCTTGGGCGAGCGATGCGACACTGGCATCATCCCAAAATTGGCCCTGCGCTAACTCGTACCCTCTTACACGGAAAAACTCAGGTCCCACACCATTCACCGATGCCGATACCGCTTTATTACCAAAACGAACCGTTGCAGTAGAGCCAATGCTTGGCGTCACGCTATCAACATAGGGCAGATTTTTAAGGGCATTGGCGTCCGTTGCGGTTAAGGTGCGCACCCGCGCCGAGCGTCTATCGCCAAAACCAGAACCCGGGCGAATATCAATCGTGTTAGTCCCCATCGAACTGATACTTTTGAGGATGGCCTGCTGCGAGCCTTCACCTAAGGCCACCACAGAAACCACAGAGGCGATACCGATAATAATCCCGAGCATAGTCAAGAAGGTACGTAACCTGTGGGTCGACATCGCCACCAGCGCCATTTTAAGCGCTTCGACATATCTGTCCCACGAAGCCACCCGCGCACGCGAGCTGTCTTTTGCTGCCACTGCACTGCTAGGATTTTGTGGCGCCGTATTTTGTAACGTTGAGCTTTGCGACGTCGAGCTTTGTGGCTTAGCCGTCTGTTTATCCTGACTGCGCTCATCGCTGATGATCACGCCGTCTTTGATTTCGATAATGCGGTCGGCATATTGGGCCACATGCATATCATGGGTCACGATAATGATGGTATGACCGTCGCTGTGCAGCTCCTGCAACAACTGCATCATTTCTTCGCCGCTGTGACTGTCAAGTGCACCTGTTGGCTCATCGGCAAGGATCACATCGCCGCCATTCATCAAAGCGCGTGCCACACTGACCCGCTGCTGCTGTCCGCCACTGAGCTGATTGGGTTTATGGTCAAGCCTGTCGCCAAGGCCTAAACGCGTTAACAAATGCTCGGCCCTGTCTTTACGAACCGTGCGTTCTTTACCCGCATACACAGCAGGCACTTCGACGTTGCCTATGGCGGTCAAATCACCCAGTAAATGATAACGCTGAAAGATAAAACCAAAGTGCTCGCGGCGCAGCTGCGCTAACTCATCAACGTCCATAGTCGAGGTATCTTGGCCGTTAATAAAATACGCGCCCTTTGACGGCTTATCTAAACAACCAAGAATGTTCATTAGGGTCGATTTACCCGAGCCAGAAGCACCTACTATCGCCACCATCTCGCCACGGCCAATCGACAAGTTCACATCTTTCAGCACAGTGAGTTGCTGCTCACCCGCCTGAAAAGTGCGATAACAACCTGAAATTTCAAGTAATGCCGTTGTCACTGTTAAAACCTCACGCTAGGTGGGCGACGTAATTTACTGCTGCCATCATCGGAAGACGGCATACCAAGCACAACCTGATCGCCTTCCTTCAAACCCGCGGTGATTTCAGCATTGATTTTATTGTTAATCCCCACAGTGACATCCACATATTGCACTTGGTTATCAACTAATACAGGCACTTGATATTGCGGGCCGCTGCGGGCTTTACGCTCGACAGACTTAGCCTCTGGCACCGCGGATTTCTCCCTCGGCTTTATACGCAATATCTGCGCAGGCACTAATAGCGCATCATCGGCCTTAGCTAACACTATAGACACCTGCGCCGTCATGCCGATACGCAAGGTGCGGTCAGGGTTTTCTACATCAAACAGACCATGGTAATAAATGGCGTCTGAGTCGCTAGAGCTCATATTGCTATCGTCGCCATCCATCGAAATCGGCCCAGGCTCAATCGCCCTCAAAACGCCACGGTAGGGATGATTCGGTTTTCCAAGAACCGTGAAATACACGGCTTGACCCGGATGGACATTGACAACATCCGCTTCGGAAATCTGCGCTTTAACTGTCATGGTATCCAGCTGCGCCATTTCAACTATGGTCGGTGTCGTTTGATTGGCGTTAACGGTTTGCCCCACTTCCACCGCGGAATACACCACAGTGCCATCCATCGGCGCGGTAATTTTGGTATAACCTAAATCGATTCTGGCACTGTCGACGTTAATCTCAGCCTGTTGTTTTTGCGCTTCTAATTGCTCAAGCTCGGCTTGATAAACCGTTAGATTAGCATCGGCCACTTCATAATCGGCACGAGAACTGGCCTTATCGGCAAGCATTTGCTGCTGGCGGCTAAATTCCAACTTAGCTTGGCGGATCTGCGCCTGTTTGGCGCGGAACTGAGCATTGATACTCTTGAGTGATGCGAGGGCATCCTTCAAATTATTCTGCTGCGCTAAGCTATCAATCTGAGCAATCAAATCGCCTTTCTTTACTTCATCACCCAGTGCCAGCGGCAAACTTAAGATTTGCCCCGATACCTGTGCGCCTACACTCACCAGTTTGGATGCCTGCAACATGCCATTGGCAAGTACTGAGTTTTCGATATCGCCACGGCGCACCGCTTCAGTTACATATGTAGGTGCTGTTTCAGGCTTATGCCACATAAAATAAGCACCGCCACTAAGGAGTATTAAGCCACTTAACGCGAGCAGCAATTTACGCTTTGAGGATTTTTTCATCGGTATTGTCGTGTCCATCAATGCTAAAGACAGCAAGCATTCATCTTGCTAAGGAACTGAAATTGTTCCAACAGTATATAGAGTTAGCCAAAGACAGTAGACGAAGGAAGTGTCGTTAACAGGTAAAGATTTGCAAATATCTGTGTAGAAATTGACAAGGAAAGCACGATTGAGTGGTGCTTAGACTGCCATGCCAATTTAGTGCGATACCAAATCGTCAGGTGATAAATTGTTGTTGTCTACATTCTATGACTGTGCCACTTGTGGTAGTTCAGCCATTCAAACGAATCTAGATACAGACTTCATTTGATTTTTTTCAATAAAAATCAACGTCGTGGAGTTTAACCCCACACTTGCAGTGTGCTATCTCTCAGCGGAGTGCGTAAACCTAACTTAGTGCAAATTCAGAGTAATATTTTGGTAAAATTGATTACTTCAAACAATATTATGCGTGGCTACTTATTTGAATTTCATAGATTCATTATGGGATTCGTAAGAGACAATTATCATCAAGGATTCTATTTAATTACAGTAAGACCTGTTACTCCATATTATCATAGGATATTGTCATCACTAGACGTAAAAGCTCTGCTACGGGTTCAAATAGGCTCTCTGGAATCACGTCTCCTGCCTCAACGTGTTTAAATAAGGCACGGGCCAATGGAATGTTCTCGACAATTGGCACCCCAGCTTTCTCAGCTAATGCCACTATGTGTAAGGCCATGTGATCTTCGGCTTTTTCAAGCACTTTAGGCAACGGCGTCTCACCTTCACTATAATACAAACACACGGCAATGTGGGTTGGATTACGCACAACCACTGTGGCTTTGCGAACGTTACTGGCAAGACTACCAGACGCCACTTCTCGCTGGGTTTCGCGGCGTTTTTGTTTCATTTCGGGGTTACCTTCAGAATCTTTGTATTCTTGTTTGGTGTCATCTTTAGACATTTTGAGTTCTTTCATTAGGCTATAGCGTTGAAATGCATAATCAGCGATCCCAAATATTAAGTAACATCCTAAAAAGCTGCCCCAGAGCCAAGTGATCATGGTCGAAATCACACTGATACCGCAGGCTTCTCCGCATAAAGGCAAGTATTGAAAGGCGTTAACGTAACGATGGAGCAGATAGTAAAACACTAAACTCAGCACTGTGACTTTAACGAGATTTTTAGCGAGCTCAAACAGACTTTTCAGTGAAATAAGTTGCTTAGCATTATTCATGACATTGAGTTTATCCATGCTCGGCATTATAGACTCAGCCGCCCAAACGGGACCTGTTTGGACTAAGTTCCCCACCACTATGGTAAACACGAGTACTAATGTCAGCCCACCTAAAAAACGTAATGCCAGCATGGCGAAGGTACCAACGATTTGCTCGGCCGCAGTTTCAAGGGGAAGATTGATGGCGTGAATGGTTAAGTCGATTAACGCCATAATGGCTTGGACGAGTGCAGGCCCTTCGTAGAGAAAGTAACCGAGAATGATCGCCATCTGTAACCCTGTGACAATTTCAGCACTTTTAATGACCTGGCCGCGATTTCTCGCTTCTCGTAAACGTTTTTCTGTGGGTTTTTCTGTTTTCTCGGCCATAGGTCATATCCACCAGGGGCACTAGTGCCCTGCTAAGAGTCCAAACAAAATATCTACGTGCTGCTCTACCCCAGAAATGGTCTGCAGGTAATGGGACAAAGCAAACTGTAAGCTGTAGATCAATAACAGTAAGACCAAAGCGCTTTTAATGGGCATAGACAAAAAGAAGACGTTTAACTGCTGCGCCGAGCGGTTTACTAGCCCTAAGGCTACGTCGACTAAGATCATAATCACCATGGCGGGCATGGCAAAACTGAGACATAGTTGGCACATCAATTGCCACTCATGGGCTATAAACACCATCAAGGGCTGGCTTAGCGTTAAATTAAATCCTGGGGGTAATTGTTGATATGACTGATAAAGTGCAGTTAGCAGAAAATTAAAACCACCCGAGACTAAAAACAGCACGGTAAGAACTTGAGTAAACAGCATGCCATAAATCGATGATTGCAGTCCCATCAATGGGTTAAGTACAGTCGACATGGATGCCCCCCGCATTGTGTCAATTACAAATCCCGCCATATCTATGGCCCAAAAGGGAATGGCGGCACAGAAACCGAGTAACATGCCTACAATAATTTCTTTGCCAAATAGGCTGATGAGCATCCAAGTGTCGGCCTGCTGCAGTATCGGCTGCATTTCATCCATTGCCAGCACAGTAGGTAAAGCAAACATTAAAATCAGACTATTACGGATTAATGCGCTCCCCATTGCCCCCCCTTTAAATAAGGGTAATAGCAGCATCATGCCTAAAGGGCGCATCATACAGAGTGCCAACACCGGAAGTTGTGCTGTTAATAGGTTGGGTAGCAGAGTTGTCATCACTACCCCCCCATTTGGCTAATTTGATCGAAAGCCATGCTGGCGTAATTCAACAGTGAACTACCCATCCAGTGATAACAGACCACAAGTGTCACGCACACGGCGATGAGTTTGATCAGAAACTGCAATGTTTGATCTTGGATTTGGGTCAGGGCTTGAATAAGGCTAACCAAAACTCCGACAACTGAGGCCACTATAACAACAGGTAGCGACAGCAGTAACACCATCCACAGTAGTTCAGAGGTGAAATGTACTATGATAGTTTCACTCATGAGAATGACATCATTAGTTGACTGATCAGTTTTTCCCATCCACCCATCAAGATAAAAATCAACAATTTGAACGGTAGGGCTATCGTCATGGGGGACACCATCATCATGCCCATTGCCAGTAAAATATTGGAGACGATAAGGTCAATTGCGACAAAGGGAAGATAAATGAGTAAACCTATCTTAAATGCCTCTATGAGCTGACTCATAGTAAAGGCTGGCACCATCACTAACAGTGAGTCTTTGGTCAGCACTTGCTGGTATTTTTCGGGCCAGACCTTATGGCCAATATTGGCGAAAAATTCAATCTGAGTATTGCTGGTATTTTTTTCGAGAAATGCGCGGTAGGGTGCTATGGCTTCAGTGTTGATTTGCTCAAATACATTGGGTGCATCGAACACTATAGGGGTGGCTTTTAGATTGTCATTGATTGCCATCCCCACGGGTGCCATGGTGAACAGAGTAAGAATTAATGCGAGGCCGTAAATTGCCATATTGGGTGGGATCTGCTGGATCCCTAAGGCGTTACGTAACATAGAGAACACAATTGCCAATTTCAAGAATGAAGTGCCCATCACGGCGAACAGCGGCAGCAGTGACAAGCAAAACAACATAATGATCAATTGGATTGGATGGTCGAGTAAGGTCATGGAAACCTCCTTTGTGGCTAGGGTTCCATCATGGCGCGCTTTGTGATTGACCTGTATCAGGTGAAGACCTTAGCTAACTAAAAACCGCTGACATATCCGTAAACGCAACACCATTACCCTTATACTAGAGCCTCGATTTGTGCGAGCAATCCCGACTCTCCACGCAGGAGATTAATACTTGCCAGAGTTTGGTACAGCTCTTGACCGTACTGATGACTGAACCGTCCTAAACGCACTTGATTATTCAGCGTAACCTCCAGCGTTAACTTGTCACCCGTCATCATAGCGCCGAGCTTAGCCAGAGGCAGACTCACTCGACCAATATCGGCGATCAAAGGGGGCTGAATAGCGTCTATCTTAGGCAATAAAGACACAATTTCGAGTTGTGCTTGAGGACCATCAATAGGGGTGATGAACTTGATCTTAGCCAACGGTCCATCCGCCCATAACAGCGCTTCCCCCTGCTCGATTTGCACATCACCATCGAGCCATAAACCCCCGCCTATTTCGGGTAAGTCAGGTGTAGGCGTTATTTGGGGCACAAAACCGGCCACTAAACTCAAACTAACATCCACCGTTTTACCTGAGAATGCTGACCATGACTCAACTTGGCTCTGCCAGTCCTCTTGCGGCCAATCAACTAAGACACAAGCCAATTGACTGGCACTCTCCTCGTCGCCTTGTTCCAATTGCGTAGTTTGAAGCGTTAGCACGGGATAAATATCTGGCACCAATCCGAATGGCTTAGGGACTTCTTCAAGGCAATCGACCAACCATTCACCCGCTACATCAAATGCCGCCGCACTAACACAGGGCAATAAATCACAAGCAATCTCAGCCGAGGAAGTTACGCCAGTCACTGCGGTTACCCACAGTTGCCAATCCTGTTTAGAACACCACAGACCCGATCCTGATGGAGCATTGCGTCTTTGCCAGAATACTCCATCGCCCCCGATACGCGTCAGTTCGATTTGACAAGCTTGCTGTGCTAGGCCACGGCCTATGACTTGGCTAGCATTGATCAGTTTATTGATGTTCATTCATCTACCTCGTCACTGCTGTGTTGGTTGGCATAAGATCTAAATGAATAGCAAAGCGTCGCCCTTGTAGTTGCTCGCTGAGTTGAGGTAAGAGTCTTGCGAGCAGTTCCGATTGACGCGCTGTCTTAGGAAACAACTGCAATTGAATTCCTCGAGGTTGGTAACAGGCTTGGATCACTAATCCCATCATAGGGCCATTGAGCAAGCGATAGCATAGTTGCTCACCTTGCCGGATTACTTCGGCCGCTCCTTGTCGGTACACACCACCATCGCGGCTGAGTAGTGCCTTAGCGGTAAGCCGATCTTTGGTAGATATAGTGTTGTCATCTTCCTGTTGACCGCAGAAATAACGGTTAAACAAGCGACGCATTTCTGGATCCGACTCTTGTCTGGTTTCGACGCTGGGGAAAGATATTTTCAATGTTCGCACTATCGCCATAGGATTATTCATCGACAACCTCCTGCAGTTTTTGTTGGGATTTAACTAACTGAAGAATCGCCTGCTGCATATGCACCATAGTGGACTCCAACTGCTCTTTTTCTATTACCAACATCTCAGCAGTTTCGGCTAATGTCCTTTCTTTTTGGTATTCCTTCATTAAGGTCAATTTAAAAGTGATTAGCTCAGTTGGAGTTAATATTTGTTCTGGCATCTGCTGCAGACGCAGCCGATTAGTTTGCGCTTGCCGCTCGAGATTGATGAGGATTTGCCTGTCAAGTAGCTCCCTGAATTTTTGCCTATGTAAGGCTAGCTCTCGGCGCAATTTAGCTTCTTTGTCACTACGAATTGCGAGTAATCGCTGTAATAATTGCTCGTCTTTCGCTGTAAGTTGGGATGGGTTCATTATTGAGTTCCTCCCATTAATGGCTTAAAAGCAATAATTTCAATTTTTGTAGTGTCTCTTCATAGGGACTGAATTCATTGACTGATTGACACAAAAACTGCTGAATATCCTGATGGCGAGCCACTGCTTCATCAGTTTCTTGATCTTCACCTTGCACGTATTCACCCACTCGGATGAGTAATTGAACCTCTTGATACAATGCCAGTAACTGGCGCATCTTGGCGGCATGACACCGCTGCTCAGGGCTAACAATCTGATCCATTACCCTGCTGACACTGGCATTGATATCAATTGCAGGGTAATGGCCCGCTCCCGCGAGTCGACGGGATAGCACTATGTGTCCATCAAGTAAGGAACGAACTTCATCGGCGATAGGTTCATTCATATCATCCCCTTCAACCAGTACGGTATATATGCCTGTGATACTACCTTTGGCTGCAGGGCCAGCTCGTTCGACTAAGGCCGATAAATTGACAAAGACACTTGGAGGATAACCGCTAGACACTGGGCTCTCGCCAGCCGCCAACGCAATTTCCCTCGCACTGCGGGCAAATCGGGTCAGTGAATCCACCATCAACAGCACATTTTTACCTTGATCGCGAAAGTACTCAGCAATGGTCGTTGCCGTTAGTGTGGCTTTCATTCGCTCAAGCGGAGGACGATCCGATGTAGCAACCACCATCACAGTGCGCGCTCTTGCCTCTGGCGTGAGGTTATATTCGATAAACTCACGGACTTCACGGCCACGCTCGCCGACTAAGGTCAGTACAATCACATCCGCTTGGCAGTGCGCGGCGATCATGCCAAGTAAGGTACTCTTTCCCCCTCCTGCTGCGGCAAAAATACCAATCCTTTGGCCGATGCCACAGGCGAGGGCGCTGTCAATAGCGCGGATCCCCATGGGCATGACAGTATCAATAAGTTGTCGTGATAATGGATTAGGTGCAGAACCTTGGTTAGGCCTTAATGACGTTGCAGTCAGTCCATAGCCATCCATAGGAGCACCAAGGCCATCGACCACTCGACCAAGCAAGCCTTGACCTAAGGGGACTTGATGCCCATGGCCTAAGGTTTCAACTAATTCTCCACTGCATAGTCCCGCCGTAACGTCGAAGGGCGATAACAGGGCTTCATCGCCTTTTACCGCAACGACTTCGGCGCTGAGGCGATTACCAATGAGACAAAGCTCTCCTTGATGCGCACCGGGCAAAGTTGCACGCACGAGTGTGGCCCCCACTTCTTGAACTTTGCCGAAATAGCGAACCGATGGAACAGGCAACAGACTCTGAGTGGCGAATAAACTAGGTTCGAGTTGTGCATAAAGTGTTTCTTTACTGGGTAATTTCATCTATCGCCTCCATTAGCTCGCCAGTGCGGCATCGAGTACCTCACCCACTAAGTCCACTTGGCCTATGACTTTTATTTCTGCATCGTCGCCTAATTCCTGAAACGACAAAACGGGTGTGCTAAATAACTCGCGTTCTACAATTTTTCGCAGGTAACGACGCACATCAAGTGAGGTCAACAGTACACAGGTTTGTTCCGGTGGCAGCTGTTCTTGAATGCAGGTTAATATTTGCTGAGTTTGTGCCATGTCCAAGGCCGAATAAGAGCCAGCAGTCGATTGTCGTATCGATTCACGGATCACATTTTCAATTCCTTCTCCAACCATGAGCACAGCGATCCAACCTTGTGGGGTAGCAAACTTGCGGCGAATATGACGGCGAAGCGCAATCCGTACATACTCAGTTAACATGATGATGTCTTTCTCCTTTGGCACCCATTCGACTAAGGTTTCAAAAATAGTTCGTAAATCGCGCACCGAAATCCCCTCTTCAACTAAGCGTTGTAGGATCTCGGCGACCTTTCCTACTGACAAGAGGCGTTGAAGTTCCTTGACGAGCTCACCGTAGCGAGCCTCCATAGCATCCATTAAATACCGGGTTTCTTGTACACCAATAAACTCCCCTGCATAGCGGTCGATCACTTTACCCATCACATAAGCGGGAATTTGCTCATCACGACAAACAGCTAAACCTTGGGCTTCCGCCTGTTCAAGCGCATTACCTTTGATCCAATGCAATCTTTGATTACTAAAAGGGATGGACTCGACACGACATGGAATCGTTGCGATGGAGTCAATCAAAAGGGCTTCCTGTGGTACTAGCTGCAATTGCAATACAGATTCTTGGTACAAGAGCACATCACAACAACCTAGGCTGCCTTTCTTCGCTATTTGTAATTGGATTTCCGGTAATGGCACGCCTAATTGTTCAAACCATTGCCAACGCAGTTTTTGCAGTGCCTCTTTAACCCCATGGATAGGCACATCGGCTCCAAGATATAAAATCAGTGGTACAGCCCCTGGTGCCATATTGTCGACATTGGCCGTGTCACTTTTGCCAGCTTCAGTGAAATGGCTCTCCTCTCCTTGAGCACTTGCTCGTTTTTGCTGACGCTTCAACCACAATGAAGCCCCTAAAACGACCGAACCGAGTGTGCCGAAGACTAAAATTGGGAAGCCAGGGATTAAAGCAAAGATGAACATGACTATCCCGGCCATTTGCAATGATGCGGGTTGACGTCCTACTTGCATCACTAATTCGTTGGCTAAATTCTGTCTCTGCTCTCCAGGAACTCGGGTCACAATTAAGCCTGCAGTGACTGAAATCAGTAACGAAGGTATTTGGGCTATCAAACCATCCCCGACAGACAAGACTGCATAGGTATTTAATGCTTCGGCAGCCGACATATTGTGCTGCATGACACCGACAGCGATACCACCAATGATGTTAGTTAAAATGACAATAATACTGGCTATGGCATCGCCTTTTACAAACTTCATTGCACCGTCCATCGCGCCATAAAGCTGACTTTCTTTCTGAACTTGTGCCCGTTGACGCTTTGCCTCTTTAGCGTCAATGATGCCAGCACGCATGTCGCCATCGATACTCATTTGCTTACCAGGCATACCATCGAGGGAAAAACGTGCACTCACTTCCGCCACCCGCTCAGACCCCTTAGTGATAACGATAAACTGCACTATGGTGATGATGGCAAAGATAATAATTCCGACCGCTAAGTTGCCGCCAACCACGAAGTTACCGAAGGTGTATACAATATCTCCAGCATCATGCTGCAGTAAAATTAAACGACTGGTACTGATAGTAAGTGCCAGACGGTATAAGGTTGTGATCAATAGTAGGGATGGAAATACTGAGAACTCTAAAGGGTCACGGATGTATATGGCGATCATCAATAACACTATGGACAAGCCAAGGTTTAAGGCAATTAATACGTCGATCAAAGGTGTCGGTAGAGGCAAGATCATCATAAATACAGCTACCATTAACATGGCACTTAAGATGATATCGTGACGCCCTGCGGCTTTACTTAACCAACGACTGATGAGGTTCATCATTGACCTCCTATGAGCATACGATTTAGGAATTTTTGTTGCAGTTGGTACAAGTGGTACCAATCATGACCCTGGTGTGTCGATGGACAGAGGCAACTGATCATTAAACGGTTTTTGACGATGAACAATCGCTGAACTCTGCCCGCAAAAGCTTCTGGATGCCAACGTGATAAATAAGATTTGAGATCACCGGCGGGAGTGTTAAGCAACCAAGTCGTCATCAATAATCGTCCTTGATGGCACTCGAGTAACACTCCGTGTGGAGGCCAATGGCATTCAATGCGTTCCTCAAGCTTCACAGGCCAGCGATTCACTAACCGAAAAAATTGTTCGAGGTTGCGCATTAGTAGTAAATCCATATCGCTTCTCCAGCATTAACTCTCGGTCTTATCATCTCCCAGACAATAAAAAGCGGGTATCAGGTGAACACCTGAATACCCGCAAGTACTAAGTCAACAGCGATTCAACCACTATGGATTATCGAGAAGAGTTCTCCATCAATAAGGCCGCATCGATTTCTTCCATACATTGCTGTAATTGTGCTGGTACTATGTCAAGTTCAGCAACCCATTTCATAGCCCGCTCGACTGTTGTCTCCCTGTCTATTGCTTGATTAATTTCTATTTCGTGACTTTTATCATTAGCATATTGTTGCATGATCTGAACAAAGATCGCCTGCTGCGCATCACTATCGAGGCCGACTAATTGCGGCAGTAAATGTGCTTTTAGCGCGGCTTGGTGTTGTTCAAGCCCCAATACATCCGCCATCGATTTGGGGATTTCTGGGGTGCCTGATACGCTGTGGGCAATTGTCTTAATTATTGAAGTTTGAGATACGGGAGTATGAGCCAATTGCGCGAACGCTTGCTCGATTCGTTTTTCTGTCATTTCAGCCTCGGCCGCGCGGGCAGTATCGGCCATGCCTAAAAAATTAGCCCCTTGCAATGTCGACACCACAGCCTTGGAAAAATAGGCGCCTGCCATTAATCCTCCCAATCCAAGCCCCACAGCTGCCACTATTCCGACGCCACCAGTCCCTAAGGTAAACAATGCCGCCGCGATCGCTCCCGCCGATACCACAGAGGCAACCACAAGTGTCGTCACCACAGCAAAGACTTTGGCTCCCGTTGAAGCATGTTTCCACCAATTAACGATATCTGTGAGTGCACGCTTAACTGCACCGACTTTACCGACTTCAAAACAATCACGGGAGACTGTACCAACATCTTGCAGGGCCTGCCGCTGTAGCATATAGCCAGCGATGGCCTCACCACGAGCACTAAGCCCGCCTTCTGCCTGCATGCCTTTAATTAAAGCATTCACCATAACTTCACTGCTACGATACGCACGCATGTTATTGGCAAGCTGACGTTCTGACCAAGTTTGCAGGACGCCGCCAACTAAGCCGACGACAGGTGTAGCCATCCCTGCGCCAGGAAACATCATCCCAAATACACCGCTTACTAAAGGCCCACCTATGCCTGTATTAGCAGCCCCTTTCGCCCCACCCGCAATATACGGCGCTAACTGTGCCATGTGTAATAACGCAATCATTTGCGGTGTCATAGCGAAATTCGTTTTATCCGGCAGCTCTTCTCTCTTACCTTGCAGAATATCGTGCACTTGGTTTTGTACCGTCCCGGTTTGCCACACTGTGGTGACAGTGTTAACCAGTTCCATTCCAAAGGTCCCTGGGTTGGCCAAAATAATATTGTAGGCTTGAGTTAAATTGCCTGCGAGCTCACGTGCCTCGATCGGATGTGCCATCGACCAATTATGCAGGTCGCCCAGTGCAGCCATCATGTTTTGAGGCGAGGTTAAAGCTGACACATTTGCTACGCTAGCTTTCGAGGCTTTAACACTTGATGCTAAAGCGAGATAAGCCTCCGCGACACTGCTCATGTTATTTTTGGCCAACTGTCTAGATAAAATAAGTTCTTCTAAACTTGGACGATATTGGGAAGACCAATTGCCGACAAACTTTTGCACTAACCAACTTTGCCATGCATGTCCACTCGCCATCCCCCCTTGATCTGGATAGCCGCCATTATTTTTTGCTGCAATTGTGGCCTTTTTCAGCTGTAACAAACCATGTTGGTAGGCATCATCGAGATCTTCAATAGAGCGATTGACTTCGGCTAACTGGCGAGTCACAGTGTGAAAAGCTCGCAGTTCAGGGGAACTTGCCTCAGGTTCGGCTAAAGTGAGTACTAGCCCTTCACCATATAACTGCTGTAAATGTGCGGTCAATTTTTCCAGTTTAGCCGATAAAAGATGCTGCTCTTGAGTTAAGGCGCGCACTTTTTCATTATTATTTTGTAATTCAGGGAGATGGCTAAGAAAATAACTTAAATTGACCTCGGCACGTTCAGCATTTGTTTCCCTCCTAACTTGCGCGAGTTGCTGGGTTAACGCCGACAATTTAGCGACATTATTTCCCGCTATCACTAGCACATCTTGTGCACTCTGCAGTCGATTGAGTCGCTCAACTAAAGTTCGGGTCGCATCTTGATCCGCACTAATTTGCACTAGCTCTTGGGTTAGCTGATTGCGCACCGTCTCAGAGGGAACAGCCGACAGCAACTCGGTCACGGCTCGGTGATAATCATTACACAAGGCAAGACGTTCGGTCAGAAAACTGTGATAACGAGCTTGATCTTGCTCAATCTGTGAGACTAGTTGCAGGTTGTTAACATCATCAAACAACGAAATATCTTGCGAATTATTTGGGCTAAAGCTGATGGAGCTCACTCCCTCGAACCAATTAAGATGATGCTGAGTTTGTAGAACTTGCTGCGCTAAACTTGCCACTTGAGGTGTTAAAGTATAGCTATCGAGCTCATTTCTTAGTGTCTGCTCAAGGTCGAGATCATCAAAGTTAACAGGCTCATCGAACTGTAAACGACTGCCTTTCTCGACATATTCTTGTCCGCCAAGATACAGTAATGTTGCGGTGAGATCTTCGAAATGAACCTCTTCCCCAGAAGGGTTGATAGCCTTATACAATATAGTACTGAGTTGGGTTCCAGCCTGTTTCACTGCAGCTAAATGATCTTCGATTTTCACTTGCTTGCCGACAGCGATTAGCGCTTGTTCGCTAAGATTACAGGCCCGAGTAAGGCAGTCGGCCAGTAAGGTTTGTGCTTGTTCTAGCTGGATTAGATGTTGCTCGGCTTCAGCCTGTTGCGCTTCAAATGGAGTCTTAAATGACGAACTCATGGCTAGAGGTTCTTGTATGGGGTTTAGCACAAACTGGTTAATAAGTAATACTAAGCTTTTGATCTCTGGCATTATTTTTTTTGCCCTGAGACTTCGCTGATGTTCTCCTCATTGAGCATAGAAACTAAGCTTGCCGCTATATATTCAACTCTCTCTGTCTGACTGAGTTCATTTTGCATTAAAGGGGAAAACAGTTGATAACTACTCACTAAAGTATCCGCTGTCAGTTTGTTTTGTAGTGAATAGGGAAGCTGGGCATGAAACTCAGATAAGGCTAGGCGCATCGGGGTCGATGCTAATAAGGCTTGCTCAAATGTCTGCATTGCCGTAGTTAACACATCATATTGCGATAATCCCAGATTGACTTCGGCCAGTAGCGGCGACAGAACACTGCTCTGCTCCACCGACAAATTAGCTTTCAATTCAGCGACTAGGGTTAAAGCCTGCTTAATTTGCACTAGCCCAAATTTGACATGATCACGCATTGCAGTCAGTTCATCGCTGCTAATCAAGGGATCTCGACTCTGATTTAAGTTCTGTATACATGTCGCTAGCTGAGTGTCGCTAAGTACTTGATTATAATTTTTAATAGCTTGTTGTAAGGTTTTAATGGGTTCAGGTTCTGAATACACCCAAGACGCCAGCCAAGTTTGAGTGGTCGGCATAGTTAATTTTTGAGGTACTGGTGTAGTTAACAACTGCTTAAGGCATTGATTCTGTGTGTGTAAAATATCCTGTGGCGTAATAAGCTGCTGGCTTAAAATATGGAAAGCCGTTCCCCTGATGTCTTTATCGACGGATATAGGTTCTGCTGAAGGTTTAAGCACTGATGGGCTGAGCGTTTGCTTCTCCGACGATTTGGACTCAATCCCGCTCTGGGAAGGTAAAGCAAGAACTTTGAGCGTATCTTCATTAGTCTCGCATATGTTTAAAGGAGGGAGCGGCATAAATGCTTCACACCGTTCGGTGAGTTGCTCGATCGTACGCCGAGTTAATGGAGTATGACCGGACAAATCGACAGCATCTACCATATCCAGTGCAATATCATGACCAAATCTTACCGCCAATGCCTGCAAGAACACGCCCAACACTTGCTTATTATCGAGTGACAAGCCATTGACATAATCTTGGACCGCTTGGGTATTTTTGAGTAAAGGAATATGGCTCAGCATGCTAAGTAATTTTTCTTTAAAGCCTTCTTTGGCAACTATAATCGTCGGTATACCCTCGGGGGTATCGACTAAGGAAAGACGGCCGTCAAGCTTAGCCGCATGACTAAATGCACTGATATCTAAGGCCATATTATTGCCCCCCCGCACTAAGATTTATGGTATTTATTGATGAGGTTGTCCCAGTCATTTCGGTTTCAACATGGCTCTGCAGAGCTTGATACGTGTCGACTAAGTCACCGAGAAATTCGCTGAGCAGGGGGGAACTGGCTGGCATAGGAATAAATGTTAAATATAACAAAGCATCGGACTGAGGCTCATAGCAGATGCAGCCCTTACCTTGTTCGGCAAGTTTGAGATTCAATTGCAAACAAGCTTGCCAATAGTGGTTTTCAGTCAGCTGCGGCTTCTGAGCGAGCATGCAATAAAAGGTCCATTGCGCATCGCCGTAACGTATAGAGATCATTAATTTTTGATCTAGCATTAGCAGACATTGTCCATTAGCATCAAACACTAATGGTAAGCCGAGTGCTAGGCCGAGCTGAGCTAATAATTGGTCATGTACATTCATCTAGCGTCCCCTCAATTGGTGAAAGTGTGACCTTGATGAAAGTTTGTCCTGAGTCAGGAGGAATGAATATCAGGTGTACACCTGAGACTAATCGAGTTCTAACTTAAATACCTGTTGTATTACGGGCCAGTGTCGAGTCTTATGCGGCAAAAAATCTCGCAGGTCAATCAAGCAACCATGCGTCAACGAATGGACAGTATAGGTATTGCACATGGTCTGAATGTAGATCTTTCCTGCAATATCATCACAGTTGCCTGAGTTCTGCGTTACGCTAACATTAGCAGATGCTCATTATTCCTGATCACACCAGTCATCGAGTAAGCCCAACATGGCCTCTTCAATATGTTCTTTCTGTTCTGGATCGCGAAAACATGCCAGAGGAATAATACTCAGCAGTTCCCGCCAGCGCCGCAGAAATCCCAATCGTCTTGCAGGCATTAAAGGTAATAGTCGTATTTGTTCATCTATCCATTGGGGATACACCCAAGCTTGTTCTGTCAGTTGTAACGTGACTTTTAACACTTGTTCACCATCAAGCTGAGTCGCACGGGCGAGCATATAGCAATGTTCCTCTATCGTAAGAAAAATAAGCAATCGACGTAAGTCATCTACCGCTGCTGCTATCTTGACCATGTTTCTCCCGCTGTGCTGATCGCTCAGAGGTTCAGATAGTGCTCTAAGCAACACACGGATCCGCTTACGGCGGTCAGGAAGATGCTGAAGTAATTCAAACCATTTTGCTAAGCCGGCATCGCCTCGAACCGCTTGTTGATAAAGTTGTTGCAAGGCTTGCAGACCAGCATGATCGAGTGCAACGCCTTCAAGGGCGGCAAATAATGCTATTTCAGCTCCTTCTTGCGAGAGTAATTCTGTCAGTAATTTGCGTAGCTTATTATGGGCGGATTGACCTAATTTTCCTGACATGACTAGCGCCATCATTAATAGCATCATGTTACCGCTGTCTAAACCCAATTGTTTAAGTTGCGAAAGGATCTCATCACCATCGCCTAAGCTCGCAAACTGTTCGGCCAGTTTATTGACTGTGCTTGCTTGCGTGTCTCCCAGTTGTTGCAGTAACTGCTCGAGTGCTGTAAATCGGGGATCTGTTGGCTCTTTACCTGAGGTTAACTTTTTCAAATGGCTGCTTAATCCGAGACTTAATCCTTCCATGGTCTCTTCCAATGCTTCAGAACGCACTTCCGCTAATTCTGCGGCCGCCATGTCTGTTACATTGTTTGCCGGAAACACTTGTCCATGGGTTTCGTTAACACTCGCTGTGTTATGAAAATCCACTGCGTTGGCACCATCGATACGCACCATAATAAGCTCCTTAGCCAACGCCCTTTAATGGTTCGGGGACAAACGCCGCCAGTAATTGCTGTAAGTGTTCATTAAGATCAATTTTAGCTGTCATAGTCGAAGAACTTAATTCGGCCTGTCCAGAGACTAACTCCGCTGATACTTGCACTGTCATACGGCCATCGAATACCTTGGCTAGCGCGGCAAAATCATCATTTGAAACCAGCAGTGTTAAGGCACCTTGCCCTACTCGTTCACAGACTTGATCGGATAACCGTTTGATTAGAAATGCAGACAACTCATGTTCTTGCATCCAAGTCGTCAGCACTTTTTTAATTTGCTCGGCAATATTGGCATGTAATTTATCGGTAAGCGATTGAATTAACTGGGCTTCGTTATAATGCCAGCTAATGGCCTCATCGATGGCCACAGCTTTAGCTTGCTGTTGCCACTGTGCGCTAAGCGCTTGGGCATCCTGTTGTGCTTGCTCTAGTATCTGCTCACTACGAGCTTGCGCAGCATCGCGTTGACGGCGGGCTTTTTTGAGTGCTTTGGCAATTCGCGTGCGAACTAAGTGTTCCATATCCGCTAACTCACTCGCCCGATGTAACGCTGTGGCGCTGATCAAATGATGACCTTCACGACGGAGCTCGCAAGGGCGTACCTCAATTAAAAATGGGTTCATAGTAGTCGCTCCAATCTCATTAACCAGCGAGAAATATCTAAGGAAATAGGTGCTAGGGAGTCTGCTTTACATGGCAATGTTGCTTGCACAGGTAAGGTCAAGGCTAATGCCCGCCAGAACGGTTTGTTTCCCCATAATTGTCCTATCAGGTTAATAGCGCAGGCCTGGGCTACGCCAACTAACTCTGTCGCAGTCACTTCGTCTCGATAGACATATGTTGTAAGTTGGGGCCTCTGGGGCCACAAATTCCAAATTTGTTGAATTTGTGCTTGGCTTAACTCTTGATGCAAGGCATCACGATATTCACGTAATGACACATAATCAGGGCGGTTGAGGAGAAAGAGCCCCAACGCCGTCACTATGGCACTGAGTTTATGCCGGCAGGCTAACAGGTTAGCCTCGAGCTCATTAAATTCCTTTGGTAAATCTTGACCTGCCAAACCATAACGGGAAACCACAACTGCTTCGATTCGCTGCGCTAATCGGGTACCCGCTTGATACTGTGCCTGCCAAAGAGTTAATTGTAATTCTTGCCACCAGCTCGGATGCATAGTCGCAACAGGTTGCCAAACGAGACGATTGAAGGCCAATAATGCTGGTGATATAACTCGATTTAACTTGTTTTGGCCAGTAGCTTCGACCCGTATTAGTGGTTGATTAGGGGTCAAGTCCTCCATAGTTCCTCCAGAAACAACAATTGTTATGGTTACTTACGTCTCATCCACCACATACCGCCTATGCTGAGTAGCATTATTCCAGATAAGCTGATCACTAATGGTAACTTGTACGCTTCGACCTGGGCTAAAAATTGAGATGAACTACTGCTAGTGGGCTGGGTAATTGCTTGATAGCGATAACTCGCAGCTTGCAAAAAGACACTGATATTGTCGTAACTCAGTCCTGGAACGGCATTCTGCACTAAGCTCTTAATCTGATTTTCCGTATTTGTTAAGTTAGCCTGAGGTGAATATTTAATGTATACGGAGGCCGACTTAGTCAGTGCAATCTGACGCCCTGAGTCGGGTGCAGGTTCAGCAATAGACACCCTAGCGCTAATCACCCCATCCATACTCGACAAGGTACGCTCAAGTTGTTGCTCTTTTAGATAACCCATTTTCGCTTCCTCTTGGGCGGGTGAAGTCACTAACTGACCCGAAGGGAACAAATCCTCGATATTGGCATAATGAGGTTTAGGAAAGCCATTTTGTCTCAGTAATTCAACGGCATTGATAAATTGATCTTTATCTATTTTTAAGGACACATTACCTGATTTTTGATCCGCTTCAGCACTGGCATCTATGTGATTAAGCATCAACAGGGCGACCATTTGATTCGCTTCATCTTGTGGAAGATCTCGATAGAGATCGACTTTGCATCCAGTCAATGCGAAGACGAGCAACAATATTGACCATTTAAAATGTTTCATTGCATATTCACCAATTTGTTTATGGATTGGGAGACGGCGCCCGCAGTCTTTGCCGCCAGATCGACCTCAACTATGGCTTTACCCATCAAAAGCTGTCCGCCTAACATGGCCTCTGGAGAGGGTGAGTGGCCGACTCCGTGACTTTCAGCACTCTGTATCACACCTTGTAATGAACCCGAAGCCTGTGGCTGAGTTGCTATGTTCACCGCCTGACTTATATCCGATCCCCCTAATTGCATTAATTGTGAAAACTGGCTTGCTAAGTTAGGGTCTGCTTCTGTAGTTTTGCTGGCTTGCTGGGTGACTTTAGCAAGCTGACTTAGGCTATGAATTTCCATTGGAACCTCCACGTAACATCTGTGAAATAATTTCACTCCGCCCAGCTGTTGGGCCTGAACCTGAAAATAAAAACCTTAATCCTTGGGCTGCTTCAGTCTGACAAGAGGCTAATTCCCTTAATGCTTTAGTATTTTCATTTAAACCAAAGTAAATAAGGCTGGCACAAATATGTCTGTCTTCATCATCGCTAATCAGTTGAGGAAAAATGGCTAGCAAAGCATAGGCTTGCGATGTTAGACCATGGTTTGAGGCGGCAATAGCAGCCTCTACTAACAGTTGTTTATCGGCACTGGTTAACATAATTTTTCCTTGCAATCGAAGGGGGTTAAATCTTAGAAATGATCCCTTGGATCATGTCTTTAATCGCTTTTATCATGGCACTCTCATAGCCGACAAAGTTAGAGTATTGCTGCATGGCAAATTGGGCTTTGATCATCTTGTCGGGATCGGTCAAATCGCCTGCAGACATCTTGGCCTGTACCTCTTGAGCTGAGCGCGTCGATAGCTGAGACAATTGATTAACTATGGCACTTAAGTCCATGGGACCTCCTTATACAAAGGTTGCACGCAGTACGGTTGGGCTGCATAAATAACGTTTCTTAAACGATTCGGTAAAATGTGCGTGATTACTAAAACCACTATCTAAGGCAATATCGGCGACTTTTTTCTCAGTCACTATCAGTTGCTGACGGGCATAACTTAAGCGCCGTTCTAACAACCATTGCTTTGCCGATACACCATAGTTTTTATAAAACAAGAAATTGAGTCGGCGTACTTCAATGCCTAAATTTTCGGCAAAGCGTGTGACTGGCCAAGGTTGCATAAAATTGCCCTCAAGATAGCTCAGCATCTTGTCGTTATGGGCTAAGAAGTAACGCATTAAACCGGAAAAGTAACGGTTATCCATGCCAAGACAGTACATAAAAATAAACTTAATCAATAAATTATGATTACCTTTCAACTGTTCAATGACATTGCTTAACTCATCAAATACAGGGAGTATTTTTGTTGATTCTGGTTGAAATCGATTCATCTCAGCACTCGGGCCAATCAGATCGGCAATTTCGTGAAATAATGCGTGTAGCTCACCTGGATAACAAAAGATGCTCATCCAATTGTCACGACTCAAAGCAGAAGCTGTTGCCTCCTCAGTGGTTACAACTAACTGATTACTGCCGACCGCTAGATTTTCACCCTGATAGTGGATTTTCCCTGGCTGTCGAAACAAAATTATTTGTATTGCACTCATATGGATTAACCCTTACTGCAAACTATGATTCATTGTGAAACGCGAGCGGATAGGTTGACATCAGGTGTTAACCTGAGATCTGAATTCGCTTAAATGCAGCTGCGTCAACAACGACTTATGAGAAACTAACCCGTGGGATAAGAATCGAAGGAACGACTAAAAAAGAAAACGATTGATATACTAGCCAGCATCCTTGCTGACGGTCCGTAATGACTCAGACTAAGCCACTGCGTAATGCATTAAGATCTTGACCCCGTTGAACTTGTTTATGAATTAGCAGGAGGTCATACACTTTATGGTCAATTTGTGCAGAACTAAAACTATGGCCCTCTTTTCCGTATAACCCCTTTTTTTCAATATGTTTATCGACGACCCGATTCATTTTCTCGGTCAAACAATGGAGTGTTTTTAAGACTAATCTATCTCTAACTGCGGTCATTATTGCGGGATCTACGTGTTCTACTCGATCGAGATGTACTCTATCGACTAGGACCCTTGCAGCGCTCTCAAGGGCACTCTTGCCTGCACTGTGTCTATCGATTTCGAGCATAGTAGCGATATCAGCCAGTACCTGTTTGTTCACCTTAGGACTCGCAAGATAACTGCCATGCTGGATCAATTTGTCTAACTTTAGGGCTGCATAGCATAAGATGTGCTGCTTAGCGGCATCTTGCTTATCAGCTTGCGTTCCCAGGGCATTAAACGCAGATTTACATGCTTTTGCCACCACAGTATCCCCGTCTCTGCTAAGCCATAGTGCATCAGATAATTGCGTAATGTGTTGGTCTTTAATCGCTTGTCTTTGAGTTATCGCTTGATCTGGCGATAACCGAATTGCTTGCCTTGCGTTCTCTGAGGGAGAAAAACGGCCTAACCCAGTCGCTATGCTAGCGTTAAAGGCGTTACTGCTTAACATATTGTCTCCTCGCTATATTGTTTAAGGACTGTTATTGATTTAGCTAAAGCTATTATTTCTAGCTCTCGCAGGCTGTAATTCTGCTAATTGCTGCTGTAGCATTTGTAGCTGCTGCATCACGCCTGATAGTTGAACGTTGGATTTATCGAAGCGTGACTGTAGTTGCTCAAATTGATTTTGACTCTGCAGTAGCAATCCCTCTTTCTCTGCAAGTTGTTGCTGTAATGTTTGATTAGTTCCTCTGAATCGCTCACTCTGTTTCATACGGATTTCGGCATCAAATTGCGCCGTTTTTTCATTGGCTTGGCTCTCTTTCAGTGCTAACTGCACCTCACTGAGTTTCATATTACCTTGCTGTGTAAGGGCAGAGGCTTGTAACTGACGCAGTTGGTATGCTTTTACGCTAGACACTTCTGCTTCGAATGATTTATTTTGAGAAGTACCTTTTAACTTATCCAGTACCTTGGTCGAGGTATGGTTCACTAAACCGATAACCCCTTCTACGACAGGTTCGGCGCTTCTACGGGCCATATTCACCATATTAACTGTGCCAGCAATATGCGCGGGAAGAGAGGGAGGAGATACCACCGCACTCCATAAAGTGCCTACTGCTAGCGCAACTCTTGAGCTAATGGAAACGGCTTTGCCCCACCACTGTGCTCTATCATCATTTACCCCCATCTTGCTTAACAAGAGATTTAGCGCATTAGCAATGGAATCACTGCCCATGGCGAGTCCTTCTCCCCCAGCCGCTTTACTACGCCAGTCAGCAAAAGCACAACCCGCGTCGGCGACCGCTAAGGTAAAAGCAACGCCAGAGGCTATCAATAAGGGAACCCCTGCCCCCCCCGTGAGTATTGTGGCAGCGATAGACACGCCAAGCGCAATACCAGCAAAAGCCACCGAAGCGAGCTTACTAAAAAAGCCGGACTTGGCCAGATCTACCCCCACTTTTTTAGCCTCATCGGCAGCCACTTTAGCTTCATCCCGAGTCAGTTGTGCCTTGGATTGAATATCAGTGACCTTACCGTCGACTTCAGAGCTCAGGGGCACTTGTTTGGGATCAAAGCTGCCTAATTGTGTTTTTAACAAGGCGCGGGCCGAACTGACTAAATCTAAACTACTTAAAGTCGGGGATGATAAAGGAACATGTGTTAACTCATTCATAATAAACCTCTTTCAATAATATAAATGAAGATTGCAAATCCTATTGTCTATTGATTATTGAGAGCACTAAGCAATTGCTGTGCTTGCTCCCCCACAAAATGGTGCTCTGGCTTACTGTAGCTCTGTGAGATAGCCATCTGTAACGCTTCGATTGCCGAGGCGTCATCATCTAAGCTCAGAAAGCACTGCGCAATGCGGAAACTCGCGTCGGGAGAGCAAGCATCCATCACGAGTGCATAACCATAGAAGGTCAAGGCATGCTGGTATTCACCTAGCCAATGTAGGCAAGACCCCAGTCCAAGATGAAAACGTCTATCCCAAGGCTGATGCATGACCAAATAGGTAAAATCGACAATCGCTTCTACGGGTAAGCCTGCCTGATATTTACTCGTACCTGATAGGTAAATTAGCTCGAGATCTTGACTCGTTAAGCCAGCTTGCTCAGCTAAGGTCTGTTGTTCGACTAAGGCTAACTTGCAGGCTGCTTCAAGCTTTTCAAAATCTAATTCAATCTCTTTATTTATCATTTGAGGTGCCTTTAGCGGTTCAATTTAAATGCATTTACGGGGATCCACTCGACAATGCGAAAATCTATCCATTAGTATGAAAAAAAGATGATGCTCATTCGTTTTTGGCTAGGTAAATGTTCACGAATAAGTGTCTTAAATCGGATTGCGATCCTGTATCTGAATAACGAGAAAATCGTAAACTATCCGATTGAATGCCTTATCTACTTAAAATTTCGGCAAGTCTCCTGTGGTATGGAGTGTGATAGGTGCTAGGTCTCGGCCCTGAGCATTATATTGGCTATCTAACGCGGTGCGATCCTCAGGGTGCTGAAGATCATAGCTTTTACCATTTTGTCCATCGACCAAAAAACATTTACCCGAATCGAAGTGAAAAAAATTCATGGCATGGGAATCTTTCCCCCCACTGACAGGGACAGTGACTATGGCCCGCTTTCCTTGAGGCAAGGCGCTAAATAGTAATGATGAGACAGACTGTTCAGGCGATAACCCTATCGTTTGGCTCTGATCCGTAACTTGACTGATAACACCTGCTCTCGTGTCTATCGCTTCCCAAAACTTGAGCGGAACGACGCTATCATTTTGTCGAGCCAACATGAGTCCCATATTGACATCGATAGCCTTAGCGCATGTTATACAATTACGTAATGCAATCGCACCTGAGTTGCGTCCAACAAGGTAGTCGAACGCGTTCTGCATGCCTCCGTGAAATTTATACGGGTTAGCTTTAGTCGCGAGATAATGCAGGCCTTCATTGATATCCAACTGAAGTAATTTATAACAGTTATCACCTATGGTGGTGGTTTGGTGCTGCCCTATACCTTGGTAGAATGTAGCTTCATCGGCATAAACATCCGCTTGGGATTCGCCAAGATTAATATCCTCATCGCATAAAACAAAATCATCGAAATTGTCTAGTTGCGGTGCATCTTTGGGGGCGGGTAAACCATAAAGAGCCCCTAAATTGGTATTACCTACTTTGGCCTGATATAGCACTCGTATTAGCCCTTCATCCTCCATGCCATGAGCAGTAACGTAATTAAGTAATTCGTAACGAGATGGTGTGACGGCATAACGCAGAAAATTATCCTCACAGCTCATAAAACCTTTCGCCACCAAGTCGCCAATATTTTTATAATCATTTGAAGATAAAGCATTTTTAAGTAAACCGCCGCGAAATTCACCATTTGTTTCAGCGCGATTAGAAAAGGTCCACTGAAGATCGCCAAATTGAGCGACAAAGGTCGCAGCTTCGCTATCATTAGGGAGAATTCCAGTAAACTTTTCACTGCTAAAGCGAGGATCTGTCAAGCTATTTCGCAAGGCTTGTTGTACAGCTTGATTGTCAGACATACATTGAATATTGCCTTCAATATACTTTTCCAGCGTGAGTGAAGAGGCCATTTTTCGTAAGTCATCACTGGCCGTTATTGTGGTTTTCACTGCGGCAACTTGATAGAAATGTGTGTCTATATCGCGGTTATCCGTTTGATAAATTGTACGGCCACCAATACTTAGCAACATCCGCCATTGCTCACCATTGTCGCCTAAAGCTAATTTAAATTTGGTTTGATGTTGATCGACCGCTAAATTACGTAATGCACAAAACCTTTGTGCCACTTGGGAAGGAGTGAGCACGCCAGGCTGGGTTACTTGCTGATATAGAGCTTGTATCGCTTCGAGTTTCACGCCACCACGAAACCAATCAAGAATTTTGTCCAGTAAGCCCATTTTCCCCGCTTCATCTAAAGTGTTGGCGGTGAGAACCCGCTCTAAGCGGCTCTCGTTAAAGTGATAGGTATGTTGCCTACCTAATGCAACTTCGACAGTCATAATCTTTACCTCTTAATTGACCATGCCCATGAACGGCTTTTGTTTGGCCTAGTACACCAACCAAGTCTCGCCATTCTGATTAACTTCCTTGGCGCCTTGTTTGAGCAATACCTCTCTCAGTGCCTGACGGGCGAGACGTTGTGCAGGCCTACCTGCATCATGGATTACCATGCCGCGGATCTGCTGAATATCCGGCAGACTTCGCCTTAAATGACGTAATTGTTCCACTAACTGTAAAACCGCACTGCTGACCCCCGAGGTATTGCCTTTACTGCAAAAGTCACAAATGGTCAGGGTGTTTTCGTCGACGCGATACACCATCGACCAATGGGGACTATCCCAACATTTTCCCCATTCAAACTGGCTGTTTTCAAAATAAGCAGGACTGACTGTCACCCCTTGACGGGCAAGATATTGACTTACACTATCCATATTGATCTCCTTAGTGTTAGGCCAGTTCGACCTAACACTTAATGATGTTGAATAGAAGCACTGCTAGTTATGTACTGCCGAGCTAATGCGGCCGTGCAATTCGACGAGCTCTTTGATCAAGGAGCGCATCTGCTCCGAAATTTGCTTTGCTTTATCATTCAGATCATTAACACCCTTGATATAGCTCTGGGCGTTACTCGCCTTAAAATCACCGATAGTGCGCTCTAGTTCAGCCTCTTTGCTTATATTGGCACCGACCACTTTGCCTGTGCCTTCAATCCCTTTGCTAAACGCCCCACTCATGTGAGTCGCAGCATCTCCAAACTTGCCCGATAACCCAACCCCTGCCATACCTATCACGCCTCCGGCGATCTCTAATACACCAGTCCAGATACTCGCTTCGCAGGCCTTATCAATGGCGGAACGTTTATCGTCCATAGAGGCAATTTGTACGTCCCAACCGAGTTGTTGCTGCTTAACGTTGTAGTCCTGTAATACGTTGCGTAATTTTTTAAACATCTCGGCCAATTTCAGCATAAGATCATTAATTTGCGAGATAGCATCCATACCGTCACTGGCACAGTTGTCATTCAGTTGATCAGTCTTGTCTGTGTTAACGGGCGCTGGAGTGTGGCCTTGACCCGAAATAATGTTGATATCTGTCATGGTAAACCTCACTTATACTGTTGAACCTGCGATACGGGCTTGTAGTGCGCCACTCTGACTGATCGCCTTACTGGCACCGTCTAAGCTGTCGCCTTGTTTTTCAATCAGATCTTTTACAGTTTTCATTTGCTGTTCTTTAGCTTTGTCGTACCACTCGTAGCAAAACTCTAAGAAATTCTGTTTTAAAATCAGTTCTTCAATTTGCTTTTGCAGTTTGGCTTTCTCAACGGCTATGCTGCCATCGGTAATCGCTTTTCCTGCACCAGCGGTCGCACGGATCACATCTAAGGTCGTAAAAGTACATGCCTTGATTGCCGTTTTAATCACTTCATGGCTAACCTCTTTCACCACTTGCTTAGTGATTTCCTCGGCAGTGACCTGGACGCCTTTCTTAATAGCCTGTTTGCCGACTTCTTCGACAGATCGAGTCACGAGTTGCTCAATCGCCTCTTTACTGAAGGCATCCATCAGACCACTGGCAAGTTTACGTCCCCCCTGTTCAGCGGCTTCTTTTAAACCCTTGCCTAAGTTGGCCATAACCTGGTCAGTAACTTGTTCGGCAACTTGCTTACCAACTTCTTTCGCGACATTAGTGACCGCTTCGGTAGAACCTTTAGTAATACCATCAACGAGTTTAGGAGCCGCTTCCTTCATCGCCGTTTCTGTACCTTTGGCAATTGAACGTGTCGCTGAAATTGCCCGACCTGCTTGGAAGATATCCAGTGCCATGCCCACTATTTCGCAACCTAATTGCACTTTGCCTGCCACATCAATTACGCTCTGGCATTTATCTTTATCTGCCCCACATAAGATGGCGGTTTCTGCTGCGGCTTTAACCATGCCAGCAACCCCTGCAGCGAGATAGGCAGCACCTCCGGCAATTTCTAATGCGCCCCCCGCAACATCACCAACCGCACAGCGTAAGGCGCCTTCGACCAACTTAATTACACCGTAAATGGCCTCAACCGCTCCGACAATCCAGTCGAAAATGGCTCCGAAAATTCCACCCTTGTGGGCCTTATCAGCTTGCTCGATGGCTTTTGCCAGTTGCTCTTGATATTCCTTCACCTTTTTATCGCGCAGGAACTCTTGAGTATCGGTCATTATCTTGCTAGCTTTCATGGCCGAGCTTGCTGTGTCTGCGAAGGTCGAAATACTGAGATTCGCAGCCATCATGACCATGGAATCCATGGACGCTTTTTCTAATGAATTCAATGATCCCAATCCACCAACAGTGCCCGTCTTAGGATCTGGGGTAAAAAAGGGCGTTAAAATACGCTGCAATGCCCTTTGTGCATCTTTCATTGTGACTGGACCTTGATGCTGATCTTTATGCTCAGTTTGAGTGAGCGTCACAGGCATGGACCAGTCGGGCAAACTTGCTTTGCTAACAGCATGCGCCTGGGCGCTAGCATAATTGGCCGACACATTCTCAGGGCCTCTTTCTGTCACACTGTTAATTGACATGGGAATTCTCCTTAGCGAGTGTGGCTAGCCCGCGCTGTGCACTGGCGGCAATCCCTGTGCTCTCGGGGTGGCCTTCACACCAACGTAGACTGGCGTTAAAGCTTCTCTGGGCATAATCATGGTTACCTAACGCCAAGTAACTCAAACCAGCATGGTAAGCGGGTAACGGATTATCGACTTTGATCATCCCTGCCCGGCCCAAACAGAAAATGGCCTCTTCATGTTCGTGTAACTGCTGGCAGCATATTCCTAGAGAAAAGCAGTAGTCGTAATTCCATTGGTCTATGCGCATTAAGAGGTAAAAGATCCGCTTCGCCCCCTGTTGATCACGGCAAGCCATTAACTGCAACGCGTATTGGTACAACACATTCAAGTCACTTTGCTCGACGTCAGCCAACATACGCAGTGAGCCTCCCCGTTGCAGAAAGTGTTCAATTACTTCAAATTCTTCCTGTTTCATAACTGACTCCCTAACGGACATTTTGGGCGATGGATTTATTCATCTCGGCCAACATGGTCTGCATGCTATTGAGTAAACTGACGGTCACGTTATAGGTCTGCATAATTTTCTGCAGTTGCAATTGTGACTGGGAGACAAAGTCAGAGGCACGATTTGAGACCGATTCCAAAGCCGATTTCACCGCTTGCAACTTACCTTTATCTAGACCTCCAGCAGCGCCAAGGGCATTGGCAATCTGTTGCATATGTACCTTACTGATGCTTTGCCATGATTGCTGTCCGACTTCGGGAAGACCCCAGATATAATCACAACAACGCTGACCATCGACCTTGATGCCGTGTTCATCCATATAACTGATCACATCTTGCCAACTCGCCGATTGCATTCCTTCTGGTCCAGCTGCGGCAATTTTGTCTAGTAACTTTTTCAAATAAACAGCGGAGGGATCATTGTGACTGAGATAAGCAGAGATACTCATGCCATCAACTTCAAAGCCATTGTCACTCATATACTTAACGACATCAGCAGGCAGATTTACCGTGGCTTTATCCCCTTGCTTCGCGACTTGAGCTATCGCCTCATCGACGCGATTCGCCATGTCTTGAGCTTGGCGCGACACATCGGCCTTTTGCTGCATTTGGCCATACTTAGCATCGGCCAGTTCTGACAACAAATTCATAAACATATACAGTACTGCAATACCTCCAGAGAGCACTGAATCTCCGCGAGACGCTATCTGAGCTTTCACCTCATCCGACGCTTGACTGTTGGTAATACTGGTACCTTGAGTTGCTACATTTGTAATTTCCACAATGATGACCTCCAACAAAAAACGATATCGCACTAAATTAACGAATGTTTTGTGCAATCGACTTGTTCATCTCCGCTAGCATGGTTTGCATACTGTTTAATAAACTGACGGTAACGTTGTAAGTCTGCATAATTTTTTGCAGCTGTAGCTGAGATTGTGAAACGAAGTCAGAGGCACGGTTAGATACAGATTCCAACGCCGCTTTCACCGCCTGTAACTTACCTTTATCTAACCCTTTACCGTCGGGGTCATTCTTGGCCAGGTACTTATCGATGGTCATACCATCTATGGTGAAACCATTGTCATGCATGTATTTCACGACATCATCAGGAAGTTTACCTACGGCTTTATCACCATCTTTGGAGACGTTTGCAATGACCTCATCAACCTGATTTGCCATATCTTGCGCTTGACGAGAAACATCAGCTTTTTGCTGCATTTGACTGTATTTGGCATCGGCTAATTCAGAAAGCAGATTCATAAACATATATAAGACTGCAATTCCCCCTGAGAGTACTGAATCACCGCGTGAAGCAATTTGATTTTTGACACTTTCAGGTTGTTGAGAGTTAATAATGCTAGTGCCTTGATTACCTACATTTGAAATATCCATAATAACACCTCATTGATTATTTAAATTAAGCATGATTTTTATTGAACTTACATATAACTTCTAACTTTTTTAACCTTGTCAATCACCTTTTCTTTAGAAGTTGAGTCAACATCATTATCAACCTCGCCAGATTCTATTTTACCTAACAAATTAAATTGTGTTTCGAGACTTTTGAAATGATGTTCCAATTCACTGACTTTATTCATAACAGTATTTTGCTGTAATTCAAATCCACCAGGGAATGCATTCTTTAACTTAATCAGCTTAGCTAATGCTTCAGGATCCCTATCAGAACGTTCAACTAGAAGATTTATTTCTTCTTGTAGCGCTTGAAATTCTTTAATATGTTCTCCAAGTGCTGCTTTACGTTGCTGAAGATCTTGCATAACTGATTTTATATCACTGAACATATCCATAACTAACCCCTTGACTTATATATTAATACTATTATGTATTGAAGATACCTAAAAACGATGGGAATAAAATAAAACTGGTCAAACCACTAAATTAAAATTTAAAGCTATTTTTTATAACGTGAAAAAAGTGTGTCTATAACTATTTCTGCCGCATTGATAGCTTCATCCAACAATGGAATTGTTCCACTATTACCAGATAAGATATTACTGCGCATTTTAGCTAGTCTATTATGGTAAGCCTCCTGTTTGTAATTATGTGATTTAATATCATCCTCAAGCTGTGTAATTCTTGACATAATGCCTCCTAAAAAATAAGTGGTACATGAATTAACTCACCGGCTCTACTGAGATCTAATCCATGAATGTTCATATATTCCACGACATAACCATTATCTAATTTGCTACCCGTTGATAACCGAACACCACTCGATAACTCTATGAATGGAGACTGTGCATTACCACCATAGGTCACCACAGAAGCATTTAATAAATGATTAAGTTCGTTTTGTACTGGAATATTTTGAAATACTAACTTCAATCCATTGGCATGCGTTGGTTCTAATCCTTGCGCAACAGTCATAATCTGTTGCTGTTGTTGTTCACTGACTTTACCTGTCATGACGATGGCATCATTGATCCGCTCTATCATGAGACCAACCAGTAAATTTTTGTTTCGCAATGCGGAGATTAACGGTTTGAGCTGACTGTCAACCTGATTGCTAACTTGCCAATTAACAAGTCCGGGCAGGTTATTCAAGCTAGACACCGCTTTATCCCAGCGCTCCCCTGACTGAATGGCGCCTGAGATGATGACATTGCTGGGCTCACTACCTAAGGTCACAAGGGCATTGGCAAATCCATTTTGGACTAAGACATCTTTGACATTACGTATCAACTGATCGCCACAAGTGGTCTGCTCTATAAATAAAATACCTTGTCCTTTGATATCACCGAGAAACTGCGCCATACGTTGTGAATCTTGGCAAAAGCCGCTCAGTGTCACCACGCCATCTTTTGACCAATGGGCTTGAACTCCGTTTAAACCGTCGGTCTGCAACTGCTGCGATAACCATTGTGCTTGTGTCAACTCGGCGATAGGCATCTTTGCAGGAGCTAATAACACTGTCGCTAATAGCACCATAGAGAGCATTGAAACTGTCGCCAGTAACCACCACGACTTCTTTGCCTTTGTTTGAAAATGTGATGGTATTGCCTGTTGCTGTAATTCATCGGTGCAATGGCCTAAGAGGATACCCACACCAGCGAGTTCAATAACTTGCCCCAATGGCAACATATTGACTTCGCTTATAGGCTGTCCAGCTATCCAAGTCGGTACCCAAGACTGCAGCCGAACCCCCGCTTCATCGATCAATAAATCCACTTGTTCTACGTGTTCAAGTGTGGCTAACACATCACCATCGGGTCCGATGCTTAAGTTACCAAGAGGCAAAGATAGCTCTCGTCCTTGCAATGGACCGTTTAACCATAAGAGCTTGTATCCTGAAGACATATTAATCTCCTTGGTTAACGGGTTCCGCTTTGATCAGGAACAGACGCATCACGCTTTGAGTATGGTGATCTGTGCTTCTAAACAAACCGCCCAGTAATGGTAGATCGCCTAGTAACGGGATCTTGTTCTGGGTCGTTTCATCTCTATCTTGTACGAAGCCGCCGAGTAACAGACTCTCCCCCGATTTCAGCGTCGCCTGAGTCGAGATCTCGGAGTTTTGCACTTGTGGTAATGGTTCACTACGGCTCACTGCTTGGCTCTGTTGACCATCCTGAATATTGAGATCCAACATCACAGCCTGATGACCTACTTCATCAATCAATCTTGGTGTGACTCGTAATAGAGAACCAGTGGTCACTGACTCTAATTTAGCGACTTTATCCCCTTCCAACTTAGTGTAAAATGTCACGTTTTTATCGAGTACTGCTTGCACATTGTTTAACGTAACCACAGAGGGACGTGAGAGCACTTTGGCCTTAGAGTTCTTCTCTAGTGCATTGAGGCGCATCATGAAGTTGCCTGTATTGCCTATGACAGTGGAAAAATTGTCACTGCTATCACCACTGTTGAAACTGACTGAACCACCCCCTAATTTGGCTGACGCCGACCAATCTATGCCCAACTGTTTAAAGTCAGAGGCGTCCACATCGAATATCGATACAGACACTTCAATCATGGTGGGCTTAGTATCGAGTTGTCTTATCAAAGAGCCATAAGTGGCCATATCACGGGCACTTCCACGGACTATGATGGCGTTTTGACGAGGATCAGCGGCAAAGACTGGGCCGCTAATATTACTCACAGAACCCGCCACTGCATTGGCGACTTGTGTACCTTGATCCATTTCTTTTAGCACCGTGACTAATCCAGGAATACTCACAGGTTGGCTACGATATTCATAAATAGAGTCTGTGGCAGATGCGTATTTCAGTGGATAGACTTTAACCGTTTCTTGGTTTTCTGTGGTTTGTTTAGCATTGGCATCAAGTTGTGCCGTAAGTTTGGTGACACTGTTAATGCATTCGGGTACACCTGTGACTTGTAAGCCACTGATCCCTGCCATAGATTTAATGTTACAGACCCCCTTATCTAACACTCCTGCACTGCGCAGGTAATGGTCGACCTTAGTCGCGGATAAGCTAGTTAACGGTAGCACTTCACTATTAATTTCACTGGCTTTGTAAACATATAAGACTTCGTTGTTGTAGTACCAAACTAAGCCATAGCGACGGGTCAGATCTTGAATAACGGATTTAGGATCTTGTTCTTGGATTTGGCCGATATAGTTGTCGTTGACCTTGTTACTGACAATGACTGGTACGCCGTAATTGTTGGCAAAGTCTTGGATGACGGAGGCTAGCGCAGTGCCTCGACTGATCATTACAAAGGGTTCACCTTGCCATTTAATGTTTGTCAGTGGTGCAGCCTGAACTAGGCCAATCTGACAAAGTAACAGTAGACTGAGTAGTTTTTTCATACTGTCCTCCCGATAAGTGAAGCTCGATTGCTATCAACAGGTTTAAGCAGGCTCTTTTCGAGAAACCTCGCTATAGCAAGTTGCATGACAATCCCTTTAGATAAAGCTTCATCATCTTGAATTTCATCGTAATAACGCCATAACAACCAGAGTTCACCTCTAAGCTGAAGGCCACAATCTAAGGCGTGATCACTAGCGGCTAATGCGAGCGTTGCTTGTGTTAGCCAATCCACAGCAATATCGGTCGAAATCGCTAGCACTATTGCAATAGATACAGAGGTGTCAGTTTCGAGAACGAGGGCTTGTCTTTCGGCTAAGGTCCAAGTCGTGTTTCCTTCGACGTTTTGGCTAGCCAAGAAGCCACTTTCAATCAATCTCGTCAGCATTTTTACACCCTGTTTCACTTTCATGGGATCAGTATGTAAGTGTCTAAGCCTAGCGCCCATCAGGTGAACACCTTAACTACTTAAGGTAGGTAGATGAAAAATACCAAGCCTCAGTTATTCACCTGATAGCACTGGCCGTTAATGTGGTTAAGATGAGAAAATGGTTCGAATGGATTTCGAAGTTCATGCAAGAACAAGATGAATAGCGTATTTTTAACTGACAAAGGCCGAAATAAGATGAGCAGAGAACATAGATGAAGATCCAATGGAAGTTTTCCTTAGTTACTAAGCTCACAGTCTCCTTTATGTCAGTGCTCGTAGCTCTGTGGCTGATGATGGAATATCTATCCTATAACAACACGTTCAGCCATACACTCGAACGCTCCTTAGTTGCCTTTAGTGAGCTCAGCGGATTACGGGCCGAGGTGAGTAATACACTTTTCACCGATGCCAGTTATGATGTGCGCCAGCTCGATAAACAGCTCAAACAGTTCGCTTCAATAGACAAAGTGAATGACCAGGAAATTGTGTCTCATTATTTTCCATTCCAAGCGAAAAGCCATGACGATACTTTGACCATGTGGGTCGCGCAAACATTTGGCAGTGCTGGGCAACACAGATATTTAGATACTTTCATCTTGAAACCTAACGAAGGTATTACGATTTATGCAGCATCCGATGCCAATGATGAATATTTTCAAATTCGTCTACGCGAGATAAAACAGCTCTCAGTACAAGCGTCGACTACAGGTTATCGTTGGGGAACACCGCTCAAGGACAAGAATTCAGAAGACTACCACTTAAGTTTCAGTTACTCGAGTGACCCACAGGATCCCCTATCCCCACAAGTCGGTTTTAGTATCAATTTAGCGTCAGCAATGTCACTAAATAATGCCTTAGGACCTGGGGACATTAGCTTTTTCATGACACCAAAGGGGGAGTTATTTTCTAAATCTACCTTAACCTTAACTCCGTCGATACTCGTTAAACTCAAAGATGAATTTAGTCATGACCACCCACATGCTAAGAACACCGCACACCCATTGGGCGATTACTATGTCATAAAAGAGCATATTCATGGGCCAGGCTGGCAGCACATCACATTAATTTCAGATGTCTATCTTAAAGATATGGCGTTAATACCTTTTTTTAAAGAGCTGCCATGCGCTCTGTTGGTCTTAGTTTTGACAGCAACTATCCTGCTGAATATATTAAAGATTAACCTTAGCAAACCTATGAGAAACTTCGTAAATATCATCAATAATGCCAGTCAGTCGACCTTCGAACACCGACTACCACAGGATCGTAATGACGAGCTGGGACAAATTGCGAAAGCCTATAATCATCTACTCGATACAGTAAAAGAAAGCTATGACGAGTTAGAGCAAAAAGTCACCCTTCGTACCAATGAATTAGCCTTGGCTAAGCAAGAAGCAGAAAAGGCCAATGAACGTAAAACCGAGCATCTAACAACTATCAGCCACGAAATTCGAACTCCATTGAATGGTATTACTGGGTCGCTCGAATTACTACGTAATACCCAACTGACACCTAAGCAAATGGATTTGCGTGATACCGCATATAATTGTGCCAATTCTTTACTCGCCATTATCAATAATTTGTTGGATTTTTCCCGTATAGAAGCCGACCAAATTGAAATGAACTTACAGTCTTACCCCATTTTGAAGTTGGCTGATGATGCAATGATCACCATCCAATCTCGGATCGTGAATAAACCCATCACCCTAAAATGCTTAGTCAATGCTAATGTCGCCGAGAAAGCACTACTGGATCCTCTGCGAGTCAGGCAAATTCTGGTTAACTTGCTCGGTAATTCGGCTAAATTTACCGAAGCTGGCCAGATTTTATTACGTATCGAAGTGGTTAAGCAGCATCTGTATTTTAGTGTGGAAGACACGGGGGGAGGGGTTGCTATTCAAGATCAGCAGCGTATTTTTGAACCTTTTGCACAAACTTGCCATCATAAATCGGGCACAGGGCTTGGTTTACCTATCTCAGCGAAACTCGCCAGCAAAATGAAAGGCAAACTCACAATGTTTAGCACTTTGGGCGAAGGTAGTACCTTTATTCTCGATTTACCCTTAGTTGATCCAACTGCGCCCTTATGTTTGCCTAATACTGTGATTGTCGCTCCTTTAGCCTTACATCCACAACTCACACTCTGGGGAGCTTGCCCCATTGAAGGGGATAATCCGGCATTAGCATCTCCTGAACTGGCTCACTTGCCGGCTCGTTTATGGCAGAGGCTCTTTGAAATTCGCCACAACCTGCCACATAAGCAACGTCAACATACCCCAACACTTCTCCCTTGGCGATTAAAGATCCTCTTAGTCGACGATGTCGAAACTAATCGCGATATCATAGGTAAAATGTTGCTTGAATTAGGACAACAAGTCATTGCCGTTAGCAGTGGTGAAGCCGCGTTAGAAAAAGGTACTCGACATATCTTCGATCTTGTCCTTATGGATATTCGTATGCCAGAACTCGACGGTTATCAAACAACGCAACGATGGCGCAATAGTGAAGATATTCTCGATGGTGATTGCCCAATTTTTGCACTCACTGCCAACGCCAATCCTAAAGAGCATGACACAATAGAATCCGCGGGAATGAATAGTTATATCACCAAACCGGTGTCATTGAAGCAACTTAACCATGCACTCGAAGCCGCGGCTGATATGCAGTTAGATCGTGATATGCAGCTCGTGATAAACAATGAAATCGATGCGCCTATGATTGATTTTTCGCATACAGATCTTAATCATAGACTCGCCGTGCATCTGGCAGATATGGCACATCAGGCCAAGTTACATATAGAGAATCAAGCTTGGAAAGAATTGAGTGATGTACTGCATACCATCAAAGGTAGCGCTGGCTTAGCAGGTAAAAAAAACATTGCAAATGAAGCGGCAGATTTAGAGGTAGCACTCGAAACGAAAGAATGTTTGAGCCTAGCAGAATTTAGCGCACTCGATAATTTAATTCACGCATTAGACGCTGAAAGTTGATCTTAGACTAAAAGTGCAAGCACAGCACAAACTGTGCTTGCGCCACATCCATCTTTATAATCCGAGTCTTTGCACCCAATGCATTAACTCGGCGACGTTATGCGCATTAAGTTTGCGCATTAAATTCATTCTGTGAGTCTCTACCGTTTTTAAACCAATCACTAAATCTTCAGCAATATCACGGTTGCGGCGCCCCTCACAGATCAGTTTTAGCACTTGTTGCTCACGGGGGGTCAGCAAAGGGATATCCCCATCGACCACTCCACTCAAAGCGGCTATTTGCTGCTCATCTAAACTAGGATCGATAAAGTTTTTGCCCTTACTCACACACTTAATTGCCGCTAATAGTGTGCTCTTAGGGCTATTTTTTAATACATAGCCATTGGCGCCTACATCAAGCGCTTCCCGTGCACTTTTTTCCTCAATCGTCGCCGTTAACATAATAATCATCATCTCTGGCCAACGTTGTCTTAGCTGACGGATTACGTCAAATCCACCCATTCCGGGTAATTTAAGATCCATAAAGACCAGATCTGGCCTGAGTTTGAGGCATTTCTCGTATACCGCAAGCCCATCTTCAACCGAGCCAATCAGATTAAGTTCAGGATAAGGCGCTAAACAGCCTCTTAATCCATCAAAAATCAACGAATGATCATCGACCACTAAAATATTGATCACTTTTCCATGACTAAATGCCATATACGTCCCTAGACTCTAATACTCAAAATCATAAAAAGTTTTTAAAACCATCGATGAAAAAATGATTTAACAGCATTAAAACCCGTTTAATATTTAAGAAATAATGAATTAATCAGTTAAAATAGTTATACAAAAATAGTAATCATGGTGCAAGTTTAATGTATAAAAATAAAAATTGAATAGCAACAAGATTAGTTTTTCTCTCTCAGGTAACTCAGTTTTCCTTCATAACTTTAAGGAATGATGCTGCTGAAGGATTGAGAGCTTCTTCTATATAAGGACATGTGTACCTTAACGGATACAAAACACTTGATGGTAATGGCCGACATTTTTACTGGTTGGGCTTTAGTTTAGTTGGTAGAGAAGCTTTTGCAAAAAATGATATCGGGTTACTCAACAATAAATCATTTAACTAAAATAAAGAATAGTTACTATTTGATAAAATTTATAACGTATGGCCAGTCGTGTAGGCATATTTTAGCAGTTAATTATCTAAGTTCAGACTTACCCATTATTTATAGCTCTTCACTCTCACATTAATCAGCAATTATTTAAAATAAAATAATTAACATTTACCATGGATATAAAATAAACCATTAAAGCCAAGAGAGTTATATAATAACCAACTATTAAACCTATAAATATTACACTTTAATCATTATTAAATTAATTTTTTAATCTATCATGTACAGTCTAATTACTCTAAAAACTTTCAAGCTGGTCAATTTTTTGTTAAATTCATCTACGAGTTAAAGCAAGTTACTGTTTTAGGAAAAGTGTTTTAGTGATGTATTTATAGAATCATGACACTCATCATAGATACGCTTTCACCTTTAACTTTAAAACTTTATAACTCTTTTTCTGAGGTAATATTGTGATGCCAACTTATTTAACTTGAGGAGATAAAAATGATCCAAGCTAATACTATAACTAAAAATCGCTACCACACTGAAAACCCTAAGTAACTGAAAAATATTAAAGGATGTAGGGGAAACGGCCAAAATTAAAGAAACTCAAGAGTCATTGCTAGCACAATGATTAACACTTGAAGATTTAGCAAGGCAATCTACTGTATCAATAAAACTTCGCAAAAACGTGTAGTAGCCGAACAGCCAGAGCTTACATTTTAATACACTGTTAATCGCAAAAGAGGGTATATAAGCAGAGCACTGTAGGATCCCCTAATAATTCATAACCCCAACAGCCATGAATTAATGAGAGTTCAGCCTATTTCTTCGCAGCACAAAGCGCGTCATCTGCTGATATGGAATAGTCATGCCGTCGCCGTAACAGTTCTTTGCCCATCCTGACTGTCGATAACACATTCAGTTTCTTCACCGTGTTTGCTTGGAAGTGCCGCTGTAATTACTGCATTTCTCCGTATAACCCTACGCACAAAAATGCCTGTTACACCAACAAGGCTATCGATGTGCCGTCCTAAATGAGTTAAGTTAGTGAAGCTATCAGTGTTGATGAATAGATAAGCGACCGTGCTGTGTAGCAGTGTTACGAACGAGAGCCTGAGATGGTGAACTGACAGTTAAACATGGACGTTGTTTGGCAAAGGAGATCCAAGAAAGGATTGCTGTTGCTCCCCCTTTGGGTCAACTCTTGATTTAAATACAAAAACGAACGATCCCATTCGACAACAATAACGCCAAGTTACTGGCCATCCCCAGTGAATAACCCAATGATTAATCGAATTAATTATTCAATTCGACTAATTCATGCTGGCAAGAATCACCTGCGTGGCATCAAAACAGGCGAAACATGGCTCGCCGACAGCCAACGCCTGCATTTGAGTCAGTGGCATCACTGAATAGATGATGTCTTTGCCATCAATATCTATGGCTAATTCGGCCTTATCGCCAAGTTCAGTCACGCTCAGCAAACGACCGCTTAGGCAATTTTGCCCATCCACTTCACAGACATGAGTCGTCGCCAGTACAGCGGGGGCTTTAAACAGTAACAACACAGATTTATCCAGGGCTAACTGCAAGCGTTCGCAGCTCGAATGGGTCACTGAAATCTGAATCTGTTGTCCGCCCGCTAAGGTCACGCTGATTTTGTCATTTAATCCAAATGAATCAATGCTATTGATACGACCCGTTAACTGATTGCGGGCGCTGGTGTTGAGGGAGAAATGCGCCATCACATCCAATAAACTGTGCATATCGACGGACTCATCGAGCAAGGCAGCCAAAGCCATTTCTTGTACTTGGGAGGTGATGGAATACACCTTAAGCAACCGTTCGCCAAATTCGGTGAGTTTAGCGCCGCCACCGCCTTTGCCTCCCTTTTCGCTACACACTACGGGTTCGGGCATGGCGGTGTTCATCTCATTGATCGCGTCCCACGCCGCTTTATAACTGATCCCCGCAAGCTTGGCGCCTTGGCTGATCGAGCCTGTGTTGGCAACCTGCTCAAGCAGGCTTATCCGCCTAGGATTGGCGAAGGGCTTATCCCCGAGGGAAAGCGTAAGTAATGCATGTAAATCCATCGTCTATCCAGCACCCAAGTCTGACTTGAGTCCTATTGTCCTTCATCGTCTTGAGGATACCAATAAGATTGCCGAGATATTTCAGCGGATGAATACCATTAATCCGCAAGAAACCGCACACAGATCACTAATTGATTGCTTAGGGCTTGAATGATCGATATATAGATTGGTATATAACGATCACTTTTTATCACGGAGGAACACCATGAAATCTATTCACCTTAAGCAATTACTGCGTTTTACCACGGCTTCGTTATTCACAATGGTACTGACATCTAGCCCAATTTTTGCGGCAGACAATGAGCAAGTGACTGTTTTTGCAGCGGCATCGCTCACCAATGCACTTAACGAAATCGGCCAGCAATATGAAAAAGAACACAATACCAAGGTGATATTCTCCTTCGCCTCTTCCTCAACACTGGCAAAACAAGTGGCCAATGGTGCACCCGCCGATCTGTTTGTCTCGGCGAATCAAAAGTGGATGGATTATCTGGTCGATGCTAAAGCGGTCGATGTTAACAGCCGAAAAACCTTGTTAAAAAATACCTTAGTCTTGATTGCCGAGAAAAATAGTCCCATCACAGAAGTCGTGCTCAATGGCGATTGGGATATTAAAGCCGCATTAAAAGGCAGTCGTATGGCTGTTGGCGATCCAGATCATGTGCCTGCTGGACAATATGCCAAGCAAGCCCTCGAAAACCTCAAGCTGTGGCAAGCCGCTGAGCCCTTACTCGCCCGTGCTAACAATGTCCGTGCCGCCCTCGCTTTGGTTGAACAGGGTGAAGCGCCGCTTGGCATAGTGTATTCAACCGATGCGAAAGTCGCCCAAAAGATCAAAATCGTTGGCACCTTCCCAGAAACGAGTTACAGCCCAATTGAATACCCTATAGCCTTAGTCAAACAAGAATCGACCGCAAGCGCCAAAGCGTTCAATGAGTATCTGCAGGGCCCAAGCGCAAAAAATGTGTTTGAGAAATATGGCTTTGGAGTGAATTAGGGTGCTGAGTGGTTCTTTGTTAAGCGGCTCATTTTTAAGCGGCTCTATGCTAAGTGGCTCTCTTTTAAGCGACTATGAAATTGCCGCACTACTACTCAGTTTAAAGGTGTCATCCGTTGCCGTTATCGCCAGTTTACCCTTGGGCATTTTATGCGCTTGGGTGCTGGCCAGAGTCGAGTTTCCTGGCAAGGCGATATTTGACAGTGTGCTCCATCTACCACTGGTGTTACCGCCCGTGGTAGTGGGTTACCTCTTGCTGATCAGCATGGGCCGCCAAGGTTTTATCGGCCAGTGGTTATTTAATTTGTTTGGCATCAGTTTTAGCTTTAGTTGGCGCGGTGCGGCCCTCGCGGCGGCGATAGTGTCATTCCCGTTGATGGTCAGAGCCATACGCCAATCCTTTGAAACTGTTGATATTCGACTCGAGCAAGCCGCACGCACTTTAGGTAGCAGTCAATGGCGAGTATTTCTCACCATCACACTGCCGCTCACCTCTCCAGGGATAGTGTCAGGCATGATTATCGCCTTTGCTCGCAGCCTAGGGGAATTTGGCTCGACTATTACCTTCGTTTCTAATATTCCCGGTGAAACTCGTACAATTCCGCTCGCCATGTACTCTTTTATTGAAACCCCTGGGGCAGAATATCAGGCCATGCGTCTGTGCATTATCTCGATCGTTATCGCGCTCGCGTCTTTACTCGCCTCCCAATGGCTGAGTAAAAAAGCCCTGCAGAGGACAGCAAGCGTATGCTAAGGATCAATATTGAAAAACGGCTCGGACAGTTGCAACTGAAAGTCGATACCCAATTGCCATTGCAAGGCGTGACAGCCGTTTTTGGCCGCTCGGGTGCGGGTAAGACCTCGCTCGTGAACCTACTTGGCGGGCTTTCGACCCCAGATAGCGGTGAAATCCGCCTCGGCGACAAACTGCTTTATCAACAAGGCAAAGTGAACCTTCCCCCAGAGAAGCGCCAAATTGGCTATGTATTTCAAGAAGCACGACTGTTCCCGCACTATAGCGTGAAGGGCAATCTCAACTATGGTGTGCGTAAAGCTAACCCAGTCTTGTTCGATAGAATTGTGCAGTTACTGGGAATTGAAAAACTCCTCAGTCGCTATCCCAGCACGCTATCGGGCGGTGAAAAACAACGGGTTGCCATTGGCCGTGCCCTGCTGACATCGCCCGATATGCTGTTGATGGATGAGCCGCTGGCATCACTCGATTTACCCCGTAAACGCGAGTTACTGCCCTACTTGCAAACCTTATCGCAGGAACTAAAACTGCCGATAGTGTATGTGAGCCACAGCCTAGATGAGATCTTACAACTGGCGGATTATATGCTGGTGCTGCATCAGGGGAAATTGATCGCCAAAGGGGCCTTAAGTGAAGTGTGGAATAGCGAGCAAATGCGCCCTTGGGTGCCATTGCAGGAACTCAGCTCACTCCTCAGTGCAAAGGTCGCCGACAGACATCCCGACTACCCCATGACTCGACTCGTGATGGATGATGGAAACTATTTGTGGGTAAATGGCTACCTAGCTGAGACGGCAAAGAAACTCAAAGTGCGTATTCAGGCAAATCATGTCTCGGTTTGCACTGAGATCCCCAAAGGCTCAAGTATCCGCAACCTGCTAAAGGGAGAAATTAAAGAGTTATACCCCAGCGATAACGGCGAGCAAATCCAATTAAAAATCGCCCTAGGCCGCGATGAACTTTGGGCCAACATCACCCCTTGGGCCTGCGACGAACTGCAACTCACTCATGGCAAAGCGATTTATGCACAAATCAAAGGCGTGACTATGACGCAAATGGATATCGCCGAATCCCACTAGCTCAACCTAGAGCACAGATCGAAAACCAAATTTCAGGCACAAAAAACCGACTCTAGGTCGGTTTTAGTTCCTTCATCAGAAGGATTTGGTACCAGTGGCCAGACTCGAACTGGCACGCTTTTAAGGGCGGGGGATTTTGAATCCCCTGTGTCTACCGATTTCACCACACTGGCATATCAAATATGCACTTAGAAGCAATCAAAACAACTAGCTGTCTCTAAGTGCTGGGAATTATACCTTTGCTTATGACAATGGCAAGTCTTTTGCCGCGACTTTAATACAAATTGCATTTAACCGCTCAAAAATCATGCTCTTGGGGTTATTCTGCGCCATGGGATAATAAAAAAGCGGTATATTCTTTATCACTTTTTTGAATATGGTTTACCAACCAAGCTTTCAAGAAAGCCATTAATTCGTCAGCAACATCTTCACCTCTAACAACCCGCTTTTGAAAATCAAGTACTTGCCCAACTAACTTGCCGTGTTTTTCCTTGTGGCTGTCAGTTTGAGGGTAACCAAAACGCGCAAAAAGTTCCTCTTCATAGGCAAAGTGATTGGCGGTGTAATCTACTAACCCTTGCACGATTCGTTTGATGGCTTCAAGTCCATACTCTTCATTTAATGTGCGGTGTAATTCATTGATCAATGAGACTAAGCGCTGATGTTGACGATTGATCTCAGGCATTCCTATGTCTAACTCAGGCCCCCATTTCACAAAGAGTTTATTTTGCGCCTGACTCGAATTAAAAAATGCCGCATTCACATGGAATCGATGCAGCAAGGAGCCGATTTCCTGCGACATGTTATACACTTTCAAACTCGATAAGTTAGTGTTGTTGGTATGGGAGGCATTACTCAGGGCTAGCTCAGCCATCACACTGATATTTTTATTAATTTCCTCTGCTACTGTATGTTGTTGTCCCGATGCTGTGGCAATTTGGTGGGACATATCGGTAATGGTCTCCACCTGAGCGACAATCTGCCCGAGTGCACTGTGAGCTTGATCAACCATATCAGCCGTTTCGTCGGCAATCGCCACGTTTTTCAACATGACTTCAACACCATGTTGTGCGCCTTTTTGTAATGCGGCGATTTGCTGCTGGATCTCAACCGTGGCTTCGGATGTTCGTTTAGCGAGATTACGCACTTCATCGGCGACTACAGCAAAACCGCGACCATGTTCACCCGCTCTCGCACTTTCAATGGCAGCATTTAAAGCGAGTAAATTGGTCTGTTCGGCCACCTGCGAAATGGTTTCAATAATGCTACTGATATTATTGCTGTCGGCGGCCAAGTGCTCGATCACGGTTCGAGTATCATGGATCTGTTGCGACATAGCGCCAATTTTAGTGACTATGCCATTCATGATTTGATCGCCGCGCTTAGCAGAACTTTGGGCAATATCAGCTGCCTGCGCAGCACTCACCGCATTTTGCGATACGGCTTGTACGCTTGAAACCATCTGCGTCATCGCACTGGCTGCCAGTTCCGTTTGATGCTCTTGCTCTAACACGCCTTGCTTTGCCTGTTCACTGATAACCTTGATATCCGAGGCGACTTTTTTCATCCCTTCACAGGTATCAGATAAAGACAAAATCGTACGGCTGACATCCTCACCCATGCGATTAATGTTATGTACTACCTTAATGAACACACCCGCATCTTTCTCTTCCAATTGATAACTCAAATCTCCCTCGCCTAAGTGGTGTGCTGCACGCTCAAGTTGTCTCAAATTACGAATTAATTTATTGATGTTGAATATTAAAATGCCGGCGAGCGCGCTTAAACACAAAATGGCAACAAAGTGCCCTGTGATCACCAAACAATAGAGGGGATAAATCAGCAACAAGAGTGGCGCAAAGATAGAATTATATCCCATTGAATCCTTGTGACTTTTTTTAGAATCCATTTTTTACTCCTTTAAAAAACTGATATCGTGCCTTCATATAAAAACAAGAACGAATAAATGGAATAGCGCGTTAACTGAATATCGATCGAGTTGAATAGGTTAATCCTAGACGCTAACGGAAGAAGAAACAAAGCTAAATTATTTGAACTCGTCGCTGTTAAGCATACCCTTAAATTTGACCAAGATCACAGAGTTAACTAAGGGTTATGACTTTGTATTCCTATGTCGATTTTTTATTGATCGAGATCAGTATTTTAGCTATCGAATACCGCTAATTTAGCGAGGACTTCACAGGAAAGAGGATTTCAGTCATGGCATTTTGGTTAGATCTAATGTTTGGTAACCCCATAGGCTTACTTTCAATGATCGTTATCTTTAGCACAATAGGGATAGTGTCTTATATCACTTGGATGTTCATTGTGAAGTCGGCACCGAAACCATAGTTTTTGCTCCAGTTGTTCTTCATGTTTCTTGTATAAATGCAAAATCTAGGGGGTTTTATCACCCCCATTTTTTGTTGTCTCGCTTTTCAGAATACTGCAACTCATCTAAAGCCAGCACTCATCCGAGCGAGACAAAACACGCCTATGCAGCGTGTTTTCTGTTTTGTACTAATCCATTCAAAAATTGCGGGCGCGCCTTAATCAACGACTGCATTTCTTCTTGGCTCGGCTCACCTGCTGGCAAACGCAGCACATCACGGTTGAGGTACATACGCGCTTTCATGGCAATCTTATAGTCAGCGGTCGGTCCCTGAATCGCATAATGGCGCTCGTTACCGAGCTTTTCTAAGATGCAGGCATTTACTAAACTTTTTACAGCGGGTTCATTTTGCGGCAGAGTCAAAATCGTGGCGCCTTGAAGAAAGAATTCCCTCACTAAAGCTCGCTCAGCGGGATCAAGTAGATTCACTTTAGCTTCAATCGTCTCAATAACACGCTTATCGCTTAAATGACGGATAGACTCATCTAAACCTAAGTTAATTAATTGACTCAAAAAATAAGCGATAGAAACGATTAGACCTAATCCAACAAACTGTGCATGTTCTGGCACAAATTTATCGAGCGCCAGCACTGCCAGCACATTAGGGGGAATAAGAAGTAAGACAGAACAACTCACCATAAGCCACAGCATGACTCTAAACATCATTTTCTTCGGGCTAAAAAACTTAACTGAATCCAGCTTGAGTTTAAACATAGTGCTATCCCAGTGACAAAAAATTGAACTTATCGGCTAATAAGCAAATTTAATGCCACAAATGAAGACATATTTCGTTGATTTTATCTGCGAGAAAATGCACTTTCTGGATCTGTAGGTCTATGCTTATAAGCATCTCAAGCCGCTATTGCATAAAGAAAATTTAAGATGCTGACATTCTTTAGCCAACTTATCAAAAGCCCCATAGGCAGGCACCTTACCCTGTCTATTGTACTTTTTAGTTCTGTTATCACCTTAATCACCACTGCGTATCAGTTGATCAGTGATTATCGCAATGATGTAGTGCGTATCGATAGAGTATTTTCCAACATGGAAAAGGTGAACTTAGATGTGCTCGCCGCCAGTATTTGGGTTATTGACGAGCGGCTCATTAACACTCAGCTCAATGGGCTAATTCAGCTGCCCGATATTAACTATATTTCGATTAAAGATGACAGCGGCCAAGCATGGAATGCAGGCGAGCAAAAACAAGAACACTCCTTAGATAAAACCTTTCCTTTAGTCTATAAATCACCGACTGAAAACATCAATGTCGGCACACTCGAAATACAAGTCGATGTCGATGCTATCTATCAACGCTTGTATGATAAGGCCATTATCATTCTGCTTTCTAATGGCATTAAAACCTTCTTAGTGGCTGGGTTTATTCTATTTTTAGTGTGGTTCAACATTACTAAACACTTAGATAAACTCAGCCAATACTGCAAAAATATCGACATAGACCATGAATACGAGCCACTACAATTTGACCGTCATGAAAAAATTGATGAATTCAAACAAGTCGCCGATTCCATCAATAGCATGCAAGTACAACTTAGAAGCTCATTTAGCGCCTTAAAGAATTCTAAGACGGAACTGCAAATAGCCTTAGAAGATAGAGAGCGGCTACTCAAGCTCGAACGTAGCTATAAAGAAGAGCTCGCAAGGCAAGTAAAAGAAAGAACACTAGAGTTAGAACAATCCCTTAGCGCACTAAAACGAGCACAACAGGTTTTAGTTGAGCAAGAAAAAATGGCGGCCTTGGGTGGACTCGTGTCAGGGGTTGCACATGAGATAAACACCCCAATTGGCATTTGTTTGACGGCGGCAAGTGCGCAGCTCAGCCATATTGAAGAACTGATCGACCTGATCCACAGCGATCAAGCCACATTAGATGAGATAAATGAAATACTTAATGAGTACCAAGAAAGCTGTGAACTCATTGTCCGTAATATCACTAAAGCCAGTAGTTTAATTCAAAAATTTAAAACGATCGCCATCGATCGCAGTCACGAAGAACACCAATGCTGTAATCTAAACCAGCAGCTACATGAAATCCTAGAGTCGACATTAATTATGCATCCCAATGTTAACGCCTCAACGGAGATCAACGTGGAGCCTACACTCAATATCAAAACCAATATCAGTTTGTTAAATCAAATTGTTAGTAATATTCTCTCGAACGCCTTTACCCATGCATTCCAAGGACATGAAGACAATCTTATCCACATTAGTGCGACTTTGGATGAAGAATCAATTCAAATCAGCATTCAAAATAATGGCTTAGCCATTCCAGCCGATGTTGCTGAGCACATGTTCGAACCCTTCTTTACTACAAATCGTAATAAAGGTGGTACTGGCTTAGGATTATCAGCGGCCTTTAATGCCGCAACACTGTTGAAAGGCACTATGAGTTATCGCGCAGACTCAAAACTAGGCGGCCCACAATTTGATATTAAATTTCCATACACTCAATGTGAACCAGTCAATAATCAACAAGATTTTTATATCTAGGTATAACCTAATGAAATTACATAATATTGAAGGGGCATCACCGCGCTTGAAAGTGGTGATATCTTGACTGAATCTAGGTTAAGAGTTTAAACCGCCTCTTGAGCCTGCTGTGCCAATCGCGCTAATACGCGACTTGCCGCCACAAAACCAAATGTCCCAGTGACCATAGTCACAGCCCCAAAACCAGAAGCACAATCCATCCTCATGCTGCCATCAGCCGCCGCTTTAGTACCGCACACTGAGCCATCGGCTTGGGGATACACTAACTGCTCACTGGAAAAAACAGCATCGATAGCAAACCGGCGTTGCACGTTTTTAGAGAAGTTATACTCGCGGCGCAAAATATTACGCACTTTGGCTAGCAAAGGATCTTGGTAGGTTTTAGCGAGATCAGTTAACTGAATTTGCGTCGGATCTGTCTGTCCACCCGCACCGCCCACTGTCACTATCTTAATTTTTTGACGTTTACACCAAGCAATTAACGCAGCCTTCTGCTTAACGGCATCAATACAATCAATAACATAATCAATATTGCCACCCTCTTTAGCTCCAAGCAAATACTCGCCTAGATTATCCAATGTAATAAAATCTTCAATTTCATTCACTTGGCAATCAGGATTAATTTCACGGATCCGTTGTGCCATCACAGCAACTTTAGAACCGCCGATAGTAGAGCTAAGAGCATGTATTTGTCGGTTAGTATTAGTGACGCAGATATCATCTAAATCCATCAAACTTATCTGCCCTAAGCCGCTCCGCGCTAAGGCTTCAGCCGCCCAAGTACCGACGCCACCAATACCAATTACCATCACATGGGATGTGGCAAATTTAGCCAACGCCTTTTGTCCATACAAACGGCCAATTCCGCCAAATCGATTTTGATAGGCCTCAGTCATAAATACTTACCTTATATTACCCAATAACAGCAGGAACGCTTGCCCCAGCATCCAGTAAACACCAGCTGGGACAGCTTAAAAGCAACACCAGAAATGTGCCGTGGATTCTAAACGATATCGACATAAACCGAAATCAGATCCTCAGCCACCAAACACCAGATGCAAAGGGATACGAATACTAAATGAGTGTAATAAAAGCAAAGGCCCATCATTTACAACCGAGTAATTTGGTAATCGACTTAATAAAAACATGTATTTCACTTGTAAAACAATATGTTGAATAAGCCATCCTTTATATGAAACATGATCAAGATCACACTTTATCATTTCAAGTCTGTGCAGACTTTGCCGCATAAAAGCTCAACAGCATGCATAGATACTGAAGTTATCAATGCATATAACAGCGATAAGCACAGGAAAATGAAGATGAAAAAGAATCTACTGACGACGGCTATTATTTCTAGCCTCACACTCTATTCATTCACAGCACTCGCCGATGGCCCTGAATTCTATGGTCATGCTGATCTTGCCATTACCAATTCAGACACAGGTTATGCAACTCAAAACCAAAAGGAGGGCACTGTTCTTGAAAACAACTTCTCTTGGTTAGGCGTAAAAGGTTCTGAAACTGTAAGCCCTTACTTTGACATCATTTATCAAATGGAATTTGGTGTCGAAAACTTTGACAACTCAAATAAAACCTTCAATGCCCGTAATACATTCCTAGGTATCAGAAGTGCCGCAGGTACGGCTTTAGTGGGTCGTAACGATACCGTATTTAAAGCAGCTGAAGGTAGCTTCGATCTTTTCGGTAATACCAATGCTGATATCGACTTACTGGTTGCAGGCCAAACACGCTCAGCCGATGGCATTTCTTACTATTCACCTAAAATTGCCGATCTCGTGACGCTTAATGCCACTTATCTGATGAGTGATAACTATGACCAAGTGGATAGCAATGGCAACGACGTGTATAGCAAAGATCAAATGTATGCTCTGAGCGCCACCTTAGGGGATAAAGCCTTTAAAGCACAAAACTACTATGTCGCTGCCGCCTATAGTGATGGTATTGATAACGTTGAAGCCTACCGTGGTGTGGCCCAAGCTAAATTCGGTGACGTAATCTTAGGTGCCTTATATCAACACAGTGAGCATGTAGATGATAAGTTTGCCAATCTCTCAGGCGATACCTATTTTGTCAACGCAGCCTACTTAATTGGCGACTTAAAACTAAAGATGATGTACGGCAAAGATGACTCAGGTCTAGGCAAGTACGTGAGCCGTTATGTTGGTGACCAAGACAACAGTGGCCTAGAACAGGTCCGTGATGTTGACCTGCAACAGTTCAGTGTGGGTGCAGATTACCGCCTGAGCACTAAGACTATGGTCTATGGTCACTACACACGCTTCGATGGTGATCTTATGTTGGCCGATGTAAAGCAAGACCTGAATGACAACATCTTTACTGTCGGTTTACGCGTTGATTTTTAAATAGATTAATCAACTAACCCCAAGGTTATTTATTGATAAAAAAGCGGCTTCGGCCGCTTTTTCTGCTTAGATATCGCCCCCAAACACAAATCTATAACCAATATGACAGACTTGCTACAGCATTAGTATATGCTACAGTTACCCTCGCCGACGCACTATCTAAGGCAATCCGCCTTACCTACCACTTAAGTAGTAAGTGAAAAATAGAGTTTTACCCCTTTCAGGTAAATTTGCAGTCAAGATATAAGGAAAGATCCCAGAAATGGCCCGAATATAGGCAAGGAGAGCCAAAAACATGATCTGCGCCACAGCCTGCGAGTCGTAAAACTGTAAAAATCGGCGGCAACTTTGTTACCGACTCAGGTAGCAAATGCGTTAAACCACACAAAAACCATGAAAAATGGATAAGAACTTAGGTTCGAGGGAGCACAAAACATGAAAAAGACATTCATCTCTGCATCAGTTGCATCAGTTTTAGCATTGGCTTCATTCGGTGCGCTAGCCGAAGGCCCAAGCTTCTATGGTCGTTTAGAGCTTGCTCTAACCCATACTGACACAGGTGCCACTCTACAATCAGGTACTAACGGCTTAGAAGCAAACTATGCCGATGAGAATAACGCAGGTACTTATTTAGAAAACAACTTCTCTCTATTAGGTGTTAAAGGTTCAGAAAAAATCGCTGATGGCTTTGACGTTATCTACCAAATGGAATTCCAAGTTGAAAACACTTCTGGTGCAGGTGATGTTTTCAAAGCACGTAACACTTTCTTAGGTTTAAAAACTAACGCTGGTACTGTGTTAGTGGGTCGTAATGACTCAGTATTCAAACAAGCCGAAGGTGCTGTGGATATTTTCGGTAACACTAACGCCGATATCGACCGTTTAGTCAGTGCCCAAACTCGTACTGCCGATGGTGCTTGGTACTATTCACCAAAAATTGCAGGCTTAGTGACATTAAACGCTAACTATCAATTTGATGATAACGACACTACAGCTAAGACTTCTGAAAGCCTATATGCATTAAGCGCAACTCTAGGTGACAGCAAGTTTAAAGAACAGAATTACTATGCTGCAGTAGCCTATAACAAAGGCATTGCTGGTGTTGATGCATACCGTTTAGTTGGCCAAGCAAAATTCGGTCAATTCAAAGTTGGTGGTTTATTCCAAAACTCTGAAGATGTTGTGAACAATGACATCGAAGGTAACACTTACTTTGTTAACGTTTCTTATGATCTGAACGGTGTAAACCTGAAGGCTGAATACGGCATTGATGAAGCTGGTTTAGGTGGTGCTTACACTAAACTGGGCGGCGTAAAAGGTGCTGATGACATCAATTTCCAAAACTTCAACATTGGTGCTGATTATCGCTTAGCGAAATCAACTATGATCTATGGTCAATACGCTATGTACCGTGGTGATTTTACTGTTGCTAATGCTAAAACAGATCTACAAGATGACAACGTATTCTCTGTAGGCGTACGTTACGACTTCTAATCTCTTACCTAAGAGATAATAGAAACCTACTGTAGCAATACAGTAGGTTTTTTTATGTATCAAATCTAATCCCAAAGCGCAAAAAATAAAAAACCACCTAAGCCAAACTAAGGTGGTTTTAGTTAACCCATTTAATTTTTACAGCATTGAAACTATTACAAAACATTAGATGCTCGCTAAAGCATCACTACCGTCACCTAATTCAACGCTATCGACACGTTGTAATCCTCTAGGCAATTTTGCACCACGACGACCACGTTCACCTCGATAATGCTCAAGATCGCTTGGCTTCAGTGTGAGCTTGCGCTTACCTGCCCACAAGGTAACCGGCGTATCACTCGGCACTAATTGTAAATGTGTCATAAGTTCATCGCGACTCTTGGCTCTTTCCGTAGGGATGCCGATAATCTTGTTACCTTTACCCTTGGATAATTGCGGTAACGCTTCTAGCGAAAACAGTAACATCCGCCCTTCGTTTGTGATCGCTAGCAGTGACATTTCTTTAGTGCGGTCGATCAACTTAGGCGTTAATGATTTAGCGTTTGTTGGTAGACTCAGCAAGGCTTTACCCGCTTTATTGCGCGACACCATATCGTTGTATGAACAAATAAAACCGTAACCCGCATCCGTTGCTAACAAGTAACATTGGTCTTCTTCACCCATCAACACATGCTGCATGGTTTCGCCAGGTGCCATATTGAAGCGAGTCGTAATAGGCTCACCTTGGCTACGGGCCGATGGCAGAGTATGGCTATCCGTCGCAAAAGCCCGCCCAGACGAATCAATAAACACTGCGGCCTGATTGCTACGTCCCATCGCGCTACATAGATATTGGTCGCCAGACTTATAGGAGAGCGACAAAGGATCGATATCGTGGCCCTTAGCACAACGCACCCAACCTTTTTCAGATAAGACAACCGTCACCGCTTCTGTCGGCGTTAACTCTTGTTCAGTTAATGCTTTGGACTCATTACGCAATACGATTGGCGAGCGACGATTATCGCCATAGGTTTCGGCATCTTGAATTAATTCTTTCTTGATCAAAGTCTTCAAGCGACGCTCTGAGCCCAATAACTGCTCCAGTTTTTCGCGTTCAGCTTCAAGCTCATTTTGTTCGGCCGTGATCTTAAATTCTTCTAACTTAGCTAAATGCCGTAACTTTAACTCGAGGATTGATTCAGCTTGTTTATCACTGAGTGAAAAACGGGCCATCAACTCAGCTTTAGGATCATCGTGAAAACGAATAATCTCGATCACTTCATCAATGTTGAGGAAAGCGATCATTAGGGCTTCGAGTATATGTAACCGCGATACCACCTTGTCTAAACGATATTCTAAACGACGTTTAACCGTATCAACGCGGAACTCTAACCACTCAGTTAATAAGGTTTTCAACCCTTTAACTCGCGGACGTCCATCGAGACCCAGCACGTTTAAGTTAACTCTAAAGCTCTTTTCTAAATCCGTGGTCGCAAACAAATGCGCCATCAGTTGATCGCAATCAACGCGATTGGAGCGCGGCACCACCACAAGACGCACAGGGTTTTCATGATCCGACTCATCGCGTAAGTCGGCCACCATAGGCAATTTCTTCGCCTGCATTTGACCGGCGATTTGCTCTAAGATTTTACCGCTACTGGCTTGATGCGGCAGCGCCGTGATGATGATTTCACCGCCATCGACAGTGTAAACCGCACGTGCTCTTAATGACCCACGGCCCGACTCATAAATTTTTGCAATATCGGCAGACGGGGTAATAATCTCGGCTTCAGTTGGATAATCAGGACCTGGTACAAAGGCCATCAATTGCTCGAGTTCAAGCTTAGGATCATCGAGCAATGCTACGCAGGCGGAGACTAATTCTCTCACGTTATGCGGCGGAATATCCGTCGCCATACCTACGGCAATACCAGTAATACCATTGAGTAAGATATGCGGTAAACGTGCAGGCAGTACTTTAGGTTCCTTCAAAGTACCGTCGAAGTTAGCACCCCACTCGACCGTACCTTGTCCCAGTTCACTGAGTAACACTTCAGAGAATTTAGAGAGACGTGCTTCGGTATAACGCATAGCCGCAAATGACTTAGGATCATCGGGGGCACCCCAGTTACCTTGGCCATCGACTAACGGGTAGCGATATGAAAATGGCTGCGCCATCAATACCATAGCCTCATAACAGGCACTATCGCCGTGAGGATGGTATTTACCTAATACGTCACCAACCGTACGAGCCGACTTTTTATGCTTAGATTGAGCCGATAAACCTAACTCACTCATCGCATAGATAATTCGACGCTGTACCGGTTTAAGTCCATCACCAATGTGTGGCAGGGCTCGGTCCATAATGACGTACATGGAATAGTTCAGATAAGCCTCTTCGGTAAAGCGCCGCAATGGCATTTGCTCTACCCCATCGAGACTTAACTTGATAGCGTCACTCATTTTCTTCTAGTTCCTGTGTTTCTTCAGTACTATCGCCCTTATAAAACAAGCGATACACGTTACCTTTTAAATCATCGGAGATGTACATAGCACCATCGGATGCCGATAACAGCGCAAAGGGTCGAGCAACGGGAAATTCACCGTCAAGGAAACTAACAACCGTTTCACGACTCACCACTTTTTGATCTTCAATCTTCAACATCACCACTTGATAGCCAACTTTACTCGAACGATTCCACGAGCCATTTTCGGCGACAAACAACTGATTATGGTAAATATCGGGAAATTGACTGCCGCGATAAAATGCAAGTCCCGTGGGTGCAACATGGGCTGGCAACTCATACATTGGCAGAGTGATTTTTAAATTTTTCGGTTTTTCATAGGCAGGTTCGACAACACTACTGGCATGTAAATAAGGGAAGCCATAATGACTCCCTATCACATCGATGCGGTTAATCTCATCGGGTGGCAAGTTGTCCCCCATCCAATCACGGCCTTGATCGGCAAACCATAATTTTTTGTCTATTGGCGACCAATCAAATCCACTTGCATCACGCACACCAGCCGCAATCTGCTCACTCGCGCCTGTATCAACATTGATCGCTATGATACTACTGTAAGGCACTGGCGCTTCACAGACGTTACAGGGCGCACCAATAGACACATATAAACGGCCATCTGGGCCAAAATTAATTGCCCGAGAACTTTTCTTCTCTGAGTAAGGCAAGTCACTGTAAATCTCTTTGGGTCGACTCGGGCGGCGCAATCTTTGCTCAATATCAACAAAGCGTACTATTTGATTTTCAGTGGCGACAAACAAGTCACCATTGTGGAATGCAATCGCATCGGGTGATTCAAGCCCTTTGGCTATCACATAGCGCTTATCGACACGACCATCTTGATTACTATCAACGAGAGCATGGATAGTGCCGCTCTTATTGGAACCGACAAATAAAGTGCCATTAGCCCCCATCGCCATCTGCTTAGCATCGCCAATATCCGAGGCATAAAGCGATAAACCAAACCCCTTAGCGACGGTAATCATGATCGATTGGGAACCCGCAAAGGCGCTATTGCAGAGCAATAACGTCACACTCGCTAAGAGCGTAAAACCGGCAGAAAACACCTTTAAGCAATTATAATTATTAGTTTTAATATACAACATTGTAATTTTCTTTATGCCTATGTTTTATTGTTATCGGCAATAGTGCACAACATTAAAGTAAAGCCATGTCACCCTTATCTTCAAGCCAGTTTTTACGGTCCGGCGAACGCTTCTTAGCGAGCAACATATCCATCAAAGCATCCGTTTCTTCGATGTCATCTATCGTCAACTGTACTAAACGACGGGTGTTTGGATCCATCGTTGTTTCACGAAGTTGTAAAGGATTCATCTCACCCAAACCTTTAAAGCGGGTGACTTGTACCTTACCCTTTTTATTCTCAGCGGCAATACGGTCTAAAATACCCGCTCTTTCTGCCTCATCTAAGGCGTAATACACCTCTTTGCCAATATCAATACGGAACAACGGCGGCATAGCAATATACACATGACCCTGCTCAACTAAGATACGGTAATGCTTCAAAAATAGCGCGCATAACAAGGTAGCAATGTGCAGTCCGTCTGAGTCGGCATCCGCAAGGATACAAATCTTGCCATAACGTAATTCAGAGATATCACTGCTATCGGGATCGCAACCAATCGCGACCGAAATATCATGAACTTCCTGTGAAGCTAATACCTGCGAAGCATCGACTTCCCAGGTATTCAAGATTTTGCCACGCAGCGGCATGATGGCTTGAAACTCACGATCGCGAGCTTGTTTAGCACTACCACCCGCAGAATCCCCTTCCACGAGGAATAACTCTCCGCGCATCGGATCTTGGCCACTACAGTCTGTTAGCTTACCCGGCAGTGCAGGTCCCGAAGTCACCTTTTTGCGGGCCACTTTTTTAGCGGCCTTTAAGCGGCTCTGGGCATTATTAATGCACATTTCGGCTAAGGATTCAGCTAACTCGGTATTTGAGTTCAACCAGAGTGAGAATGCGTCACGCACAACGCCAGACACAAAAGCAGCGCATTGGCGACTAGAAAGCTTTTCTTTTGTTTGACCAGCGAATTGCGGTTCTTGCATCTTCACCGACAATATAAACGCGGCGCGATCCCAAATGTCTTCGGGTGAAAGTTTAATACCACGGGGAATTAAATTTCTGAACTCACAGAACTCCCGCATAGATTCCAATAAACCTTGGCGGAAACCATTCACATGGGTACCACCGAGCGGAGTCGGAATTAAGTTAACATAACTCTCGCCAATAGATTCGCCGCCTTCAGGCAACCAAGTAATGGCCCAATCTGCGGCTTCTAGTTGGCCTTTAAAGCAACCCACAAACGGCTCTTCTGGCAATCTTAAATTGTCACCGATAGCCGCCTTTAAATAATCAGTTAGGCCGCTTTCATAGAACCATTCATGGACTTCGTTTGTCTGTTTATTGGTGAATTTAATCCGTAAACCTGGACACAGTACCGCTTTAGCACGAAGCAGATAAATCAGTTTTGAATTTGAGAAGTTAGCCGAATCAAAATAGCTCGCATCGGGCCAAAAATGTACTCTAGTCCCCGTATTACGACGACCACAGGTCCCTGTTGGGCGTAAATCTTCAACCTTAAATCCATTTTCAAAAGCGATGTCATACACTTGGCCATCACGGCGAACAGTGACTTCGACACGGCGCGACAAAGCGTTAACCACCGAGATACCAACACCGTGTAAACCACCGGAGAACTGGTAGTTTTTATTCGAAAATTTACCGCCAGCATGCAATTTGGTCAGAATTAACTCAACCCCAGGAATGCCTTCTTCTGGGTGGATATCCACTGGCATACCACGGCCATCATCAGTGACTTCGAGGGAGTTATCTGTATGTAGAACAACTTCAATTTTTGTCGCGTGACCTGCCAATGCCTCATCGACACTGTTATCTATGACCTCTTGGCCCAAATGGTTCGGTCTGGAGGTGTCGGTATACATACCTGGACGGCGTTTAACAGGATCGAGTCCGTTGAGAACTTCAATGGCGTCAGAGGTGTATTGATTTGTCATAGGGCACGCTATAGGTTGTTATATCCGGCCATGTTGCGGCTCGGCATGTCAGTTTGTCAAGGTAAGTGTAAAAATTGGCTTACAGTTTGCAGATGCGACTCATAACCAACAAAGCTGTGATCACCACCCGCTTCAACTCGCAATTGACAGTGATGATACTTATTGACCGCTTCGCGATAATCCAGCACATCATCACCTGTCTGCAATAATACCAAAAAACGATCCGGATTGCGGATCACAGCCGTATTAAATTCAGCGACTTCAGACTTATGCTCAGGTAAGACAAGATAATGCTGTTCAGTGTAAGGATTGAATTGCGGCCCCATAAACTCATCGAACAACTCAAAGGGTTTTACCGCAGGATTAACTAACACCGCTTTGCCACCATAGGTTTCGGCTAAATAGCTGGCGAAATACCCACCTAAAGATGAGCCTATATAAGCTAATGGCTCTTTGGCATCAATCGCCGCCTCAACATAAGCGGTTAAGAGCACCATCGCAGCCTTAGGTGTATTAGGCAATTGGGGCTGATGGAAGGCCACACTAGGGTGATGCAGCGCCATGTACTTAGCCGTCATCACAGCTTTATCTGAAAATGGAGAGCTATTAAAACCGTGAATATAAAGCAGCATATTTCCTCAGGCTGCGGCTATTCGCGTTAATAACCGCTAGAGTTGTTGTCGGGGGAAAAATGGTTACCCGGTACGCGATACACTTTAGTGTTGATGCTACCATCGGCTTTCAACTCCAGCAAACGATAACCCGGTTGAACGCCATCCAAGGCAAAATAAGGCGATAACGGCTTAAATTGAATACAAGTGGAAGGTGTCGCCATCAACTGCAACGTGCCATGGGGCCCATTATGATGGGTATCAATACATTGGTGCACATGTCCCCAGAGCAATCCTTTGACCTGCGGATACTTTGCCACTCGCGCGATAAACTCGGCGCCATTGTCCATGCAGTGCTGATCCAACCAAGTACAATTCACAACGATGGGATTGTGATGCATCACCAGTAAAGTATGGCATTCAGGATGTGCGGCAATGGCTTCATCAATTAATTCGAACTGAGTCTCGGCCATATTGCCGCCAGGCTTTCCCCGCACGGTTGAATCCAACATGAGGATTTGCCAGTTTCCCGCCAGAATACGCTGCTGCCCAAAAATCTGTTCACCCTGCATATGCAGATACATGATCCGTGGATCGTCATGATTTCCAGGAAGATAATGGCAAGGTAAGCCAACGGGGGTGACTGCTTTCACAAATTGCTGATAGGACTCAGCCGAATAGTCTTGACTCAAATCGCCTGTGGCGAGCATCAAGTGAGCAGGATAGTCCACAGCTCTAATCGTATTTAATACGGCAGCAAAACTTTTGCTAGTATTAACTCCTAATAGCTGAGCTTCAGGATCGGCAAAAAGATGCGGATCTGTGACTTGCACGATACGCACGCTTTCCCCTTCAGCTATGGAGTAAGAGACAGCCTCTTTCAGCACATTGAATACCCAATTCTAAGACTGGCACACGACACTGTGTTGGTAACCAATCTTTAATAACTCTTCCAGGAATGCATTCACCTGGTACTTTTCATCACTTTGATACATGCGTACATTGGGATAATCATACACTGGGCGTAATTGGTAAATCTGTTGGCCAGTTAACACTTCTGCTAATTTAGCATCGTGATAAATTCTCACTAACACCTTGGGAGTATTGATAAACTCCTTGATTTCGATGGGACGAGATATCTCAACTAGCTGAGTATATTTGGTATTTTCTAAAATTCGTACTACTAATATACCAAACTCACCTTCGAGTCGCCATGACTCACCGATAGCTATCTCTAACGGTAACCATTTCAACATGTAACCATAATTACGCCCGCACAGTGCTAAAAAATCACTGACGTTGGGTTTATAGCGCCGTTTTAGACTCGAAGTAGCCAAATTCATCCCAACTTAAACCAGTTGCTGATAGTTTAATTGTAACCATTGTAATCCAATAACGGTCGACGCATTATCAATCTCGCCCGCAACCACTCGCTCATAAGCTTGCTCGCGGCTCATAACATGCAATCGAATATCTTCGTGCTCTTCAGCTAATCCATGCAATCCACGGGCATCGTTTGAATCGACATCAGCCCAATAGAAATAGAAACGTTCTGTACTACCACCTGGACTCGCTAAATAGCTATTTACACTGTGTATTTGCTTAGCCATTAAGCCAGTTTCTTCCATTAATTCTCGGTGTGCAACATCCAGAGGCGTTTCTGCGGGCGCAATCATACCCGCGACTAACTCAAGAAGCCAAGGAGATTTAGCGGTTGCTAATGCAGGAAAGCGTACCTGTTCGATGAGTACGACTTTATCTTGCTTGGCATCATAGGGAAGGACGACCACAGCATGACCCCGTTCAAACACTTCGCGAGTGACAGGCTTACTCCAGCCACCAGCGAATAATTTATGCTTGAAAGTGTATTCGTCCATTGAGAAAAAACCTTGATAAAGGGATTTTTTTCCTAAGATCTCAATATCCGTTTGCGAAAAAACAGGGGGTTTCATACTCTATCCTTAAAAGTTAAATTTGCGCCTATAATCAAGGCAATTTGAGCACATTTTTAAAATAAAATCTGTTACACTTCGAATTTGACTTGAAAGTGTCAGAGTTCTTAGACTCTAGGTCATTAAGTTTTAGCTGTATCGGGAAGCGTCGGGAAGCGCAAACCGCCTTGGTAAAGGCATTACTTAGTCTAAACGAAGTTAAAATATTCCTCCGTGGGGGGATTTTGTCTAATAAGGACAGCAAATGAAATTTAAGATCCATAATTTATGCGCAGCATTAACACTTGCGGCTTCCGCTTCAGCGGTGCAAGCAGATGATTTGTTGCAAATTTATCAGCAAGCACTGACCAGCGACCCGCTCGTATTGCAAGCCCAAGCCCAGCGTAATGGTTTGTTTGAGAAAATCGAGCAAAACCGCGCTCCGCTGTTGCCAACCATTAGTGCAAACGTCGGTTATGACAAAGCTTGGAATGATCCGAAGGATGATGCAAGTGGTCTAGTCGGTAGCCTGAAATTAAATCAAGTCATCTATGATCACAGTGCTTGGGTTGGTTTAAGTCTTGCTGAGAAAGCCGCTTCTCAAGCTGATTCCGCTTATGCTTCAGCATTACAAAACTTGATTACTCGTATCACTAAAGCCTATTTCGATGTATTAACGGCGAAAGACAACTACGAGTTCCAAGGTGCAGAAAAACGCGCAATCGAGCGTCAACTTGAACAAACTAAACAACGTTTCGCAGTGGGTTTAACCGCGATTACCGATGTGCATGAAGCTCAAGCGCAATATGACTTAGCCTCAGCCACTGAAATTTTAGCCGAAAACACGCTCGCCAATAGTTATGAAGCCTTACGTGAAATCACCGGCATCGATCACAAGACGATTAATGTGTTAGATACCAACCGTTTCTCAGCAGTTACGCCAGCGCCAACGTCATCTAGCGAATGGTTAAAAATTGCTGAAACCAATAGTGTTGATTTAATGACTCAACGTATTGGTAAAGATATTGCCCAAGAGACCATTAAGCTTTATCAAGCAGGCCACATGCCGTCTTTAAGCTTAAATGCTGGTTACAACAAAGGTCTTGAGCAAAAAATGGGTAATCTCAACGAACCTGATTTTGATAATGTCAGCGTTGGTGTCAACTTAAGCATTCCGATTTTCGAAGGTTTTAAAGTCAGCTCACAAGTTAATGAAGCACAATTCCAGTATGTTGAAGCAAGTGAAAAGCTTGAGCAAATTTACCGTGGTGTAGTGAAAAACGTTCGTAATAACTACAACAACGTAGGTGCTTCTATCAGCTCAATCAAAGCTTATGAGCAATCGGTTATTTCATCAGAAAGTGCCCTAAAAGCCACTCAAGCGGGTTTCGAAGTGGGTACTCGTACTATCGTTGATGTTTTGAACCGTACCCGTGACTTGTACGACTCAAAACGTAAATTATCCGATGCGCGCTATAGCTACATCAACTCAGTTGTTGCACTAAAGCAAGCTGCGGGTACATTGAATGAAGATGATGTTATCGCCATCAATAATGGCTTGATTGCACAGTAACAACGCTCTCAGTCATTAAATATAAAAAACCGCCATTTGGCGGTTTTTTTATGCTTAGAAGTTAAAATCAACAAAATTAGAAGTTGATTTCAACACCCGCAAAATAACCTTTAAATTTAGTATCAGCACTCACACCCGAGAAATTACTCACATCGAATAAAAATTCACGGTAGCCTACACGTACACGCGTATCGACGGCCAAACCATCAAATTGCCAACCTAAACCAATTGCATAGTCGTGCACGCTTGACTCATTGACGCCCTGCATCAAATCAGCAAAACCGTACAAGCCTAAGCCAGGCATACCTACATGCGTACTGGCGTAACCCATCACAATACCGCTATCGACATCTTTCTCTTCTGGATGGCCAGGATCTTGAACACGCAGTGAACCATTCATTAACTTGTATGCTGCACCGAGATCCAACGACACTATGTCGTTGTCCAATATTTCGTAGTACAGCACGAAGTCTGTGTTACTCAAATCAGTATAAGCAGTAACATTACCTTTAAAATCATGACCATTGAAGTTGAAATCAGCATCCGACATGCCGCCTTTCTGATCTAAGCTATTTTCACGGATTTTAATGTTAGGGACAAATGGCAATGGGTGCTCAACTGCAATCCAATAACTGCCTTGAGCAGATGAACTGTAATCAAATGTTTGTTGTGGTTGACCTTTATCAGCAAAAGTACCGCTAGTATCGGCGCGCCAGTAATCACCACCAATAGTAAAACCAACCACAGTTGCCGCTTGGGCAGATGAGGTCATACAGAATCCTAATACCGCACTGGCGAGGAGAGTTTTTTTCATAATTAACCTTGAGATAGCAAGTTCGTTAAATCAATCACCGCGGCATTAGCACGCGACACATAGTTAGCCATAACCAATGAATGATTAGCGACTAAGCCAAAACCGCTGCCATTCAGCACAACAGGGCTCCAGACAGTTTGCTGAGTCGCCTCCAGCTCACGAATGATCTGTCTTAGGCTTACTTCAGCATTTTTCTTCTTCAATACGTCAGCAAAGTCAACTTCAACTGCGCGCATAAAGTTCAACAACGCCCATGAAGCACCACGGCTCTCATAGAAGACATCATCAATTTTCCACCAACTGGTTTTTACCTGATGGCTGGTCAAATTTGGGGTTGATTGACGCGCCGAATTGTCACCAGCTAGATCTGTATTTAAGCGCTCTTGGCCAACGCTGGCAGATAAACGCTGCGACATACTGCCCAGACGTTTCTGCACTTCTTTCAACCATTCATTAAGGTTGTCAGCACGGGCATAAAACTGTGCATCTTGATTATTTGGGTCCATCATGCGGGCACGATAAAGCTTCAGCAATTTGATTGCATCGCGATATTCGCTTTCGGCACTGGGTACTAACCAGCTAGTGTGGTCAATATTGAGCTTAGATTGGGCTTCGCCTAAATCTTTGTCCGCCGCAGATTGTGACTGTGAACGGCTAAACTCTTTACGCATAATCAAGGCTAAATCACGGGCTTGCTCCAAAGCACCATATTCAAATGCGGGCATGTTATCCATGAAGATGGAAGGTGGCATCACATCGTTTGATAACCAACCACCTTGCTTATCGAGTAAATTTTCGACTGTGAGGATTAGCGATGTAGTGGTAGCGTACCCAACAATATTCTTATTGGATGCTGTTAATTGTTGAGGGCTAATCGGATCCGGTTCGATACTCCACCATACACTCACGCCATAACCGATTAATACTAAAAATAAACCGACCCCGGTAACTTTTTTCCATGTAATTTGCATCAAGCGACTCCTTAATGATGGTGATGATGCTCTTGCTCTGCGGCGTTTTCTGCTGCTTTACTAACAGGCAGGGTAATTGCCATTTTCTCGCCACCGTCAAACTCTAATTGCAGTTCAACTTGTTGCTCTAACACCAATGGCGCTTTTAAGCCAAGCAACATGACGTGATCCCCTGACGGCGTTAACGTTAATGTGCCATGGGAGGGGATGTCAAAACCTTCAACATGGCGCATCTTCACCATGCCTTGGTCTTCGATAATCGTGTGTAATTGGGCATCCTTTGCCACAGTCGTACTGACACCGATAAGACGAATCGCTTTATCTGTGTGGTTTTCAAGCGTAAAGTAAGCGGCAGTATTTGGTACTGTCTCAGGCATGGCGCGTATATGACCTTCAGTCATGACTACGTTCGCCAACGCTGAAAATGATGCACAAGATAAAACTAGACAATTAAACAGCTGTTTGAATATTGGTTTCAATGTCTTAAACTCCATGTCTACCCAATGTCGTCGTAAAGGAAACAACCCATGAGTCATATACAGGTTCAGGATGATCAGGGCGTGCGTATTATTAGCTTTAATCGCCCTGATAAACGCAATGCACTTGATCTTAATATGTATAAACAACTGACAGAATACCTGATCGAAGGTGAAGCAGACAACGACATTCGTGCCTTTATGCTCCATGGCCAAGATAATTGTTTCACCTCAGGCAATGATGTTGCTGACTTTTTGAAAAATAGTGACTTAGGGCCAAATCATCCCGCAGTACGTTTCTTATTTTGTCTACTCGAACTCAAAAAACCTCTGGTAGCTGCCGTTTCTGGTGCCGCCGTCGGTATAGGTACAACCGTACTGCTACATTGCGATCTGGTATACGCTGACAACACGGCGAAATTTCAACTTCCCTTCGTCAACTTGGCTCTCGTGCCGGAAGCCGGGGCTAGCCTACTCTTACCAGAACTCATTGGTTATCAAAAAGCGGCTGAGTTACTGCTACTTGGTGAAAGTTTTAATGCCGAGACGGCCCATAGACTCAATATGATCAACGAAATTGTGGCCCATGAAGATTTACTCAGTTATGCATTATCTCAGGCAAAAAAATTGGCCAATCAACCGCCACAAGCACTACAAATCACACGTCAATTAATGCGCCCGCATAAAAATCGTGTACAGCACCAAATGCACCAAGAACTTGAACAATTTAGCGCTAGGCTAAAAAGTGAAGAAGCCAAAAGCAGATTTCAGGCTTTTTTGAAAAAGTAGCCTGCAAGGCAGTATGCACATACATGTCGCATGAGGGTCAAAGTGCCCTCTTGTTGATAGGTTTAATTGCAACATTTTAAATCAAAACAAGCCATTTATGAGCTCATCGAACGCCAGCCATCACTGCATGCTTAGGCTGGTTTTTTCCATTGATCAACTAACAGTGCTAAAACAAAGTAAATCAACAAACTCACACCCGGCATAAATACAACTGCACCAGCCCACACCGCACGAGTCCAAAAACAAGACCAATCAAATTTCCACGCCATGCCTGCAGCAACACCACACACTAACCGCTCTGGACTCTCCATACGCACTTTTAATCGTTTCATCTAAAACCTCGGCTCAGTTGATCGCTAACTTATTTATCACTAACACTATGCCACTGAAACCAGCAAATAATGCCTGAAAACAACGCAAGACTAATTACAGGTAACAGTAGCAATGTCATCAAAGGTGCTACAAACCACATAAGCAGATCCTTTACTTAGCGCTATATTCATCGGCACTTGCCGATTCACCTTTATTTTCAGCGTTTAAGCTAAGTTGACTGTTGAAGTCATAAATACTTTCAGCCAGTTGTGTTTGCAATGACATCACAAATTCACGCTTTACACTGACGAACAATTCCTGTGTCTGCGCAGTTAATGTTTGCTCAATAGTTCCCACAACATCTGATATTGGTGCGGCTTCTGCGTGTGCTGCAACGCTACCGACTAACGCGCCTAATAACACACTCATTTGTACTGATTTTTTAATGGTTAACGTAAACATGATGGCATCCCTTTCGATTAATTAACTTGACGAAAGGAGTATTACAAACTGCGTGCCAACTTATAAAAATATTCTTAAGATTATGATTTTAATCATTTTAAAAAATTTTATGTGGACAAGATGAGATATAGGGATGGATTGGAAAATAACAAGTGGTGAAAAATACTACTCAAATTAGTAAATTTCACCATCTTTTAAGTTGAGTGGAATTACTCTACAACTTCAGCCTGAATATTCTGAAAAGCCTGCATTACCACTTCTATCCCAGCGCCGTTTTTATGGGCATTTTCGCTCAAATAACGACGCCACGCACGGGCACCCGGTAAGCCTTGGAATAACCCGATCATATGGCGAGTAATATGATTAAGTCGCCCACCAGACTGCAAATGCGCTTCAATATAAGGCAACATAGCCTCAATCACAGCCTCGCGGCTAATCACTGCTTTTTGACTGCCACACAATATTTGATCCACCTGCGCCAGAATATAAGGATTCTGATAAGCCTCGCGCCCCATCATTACTCCATCGAGCTGCACTAAATGCATTTGTGCTTGCTCGAGAGTTGTTACGCCGCCATTAATACCAATATTAAGTGCAGGATAATCACGCTTAAGTTGATACACACGCTCATAATCGAGCGGCGGGATCTCGCGATTCTCTTTTGGGCTTAATCCTTGAAGCCACGCCTTACGCGCATGGATAGTAAAATCCGTACACCCTTTTGCACTGACCACATCAATAAACTGGGTTAAAAACGCATAACTATCTTGTTCATCAATTCCGATACGCGTTTTCACAGTCACAGGAATATCAACGACTTGTTTCATGGCGTCAACACACTCAGCCACTAACTCAGGTTCCGCCATCAGACACGCGCCAAAGCGACCATTCTGCACTCGATCGGAAGGACAACCCACATTGAGGTTAACTTCATCGTAGCCTCGCTCAGCAGCGAGTTTAGCGCAACGAGCCAAATCTAAGGGATTAGAGCCACCTAACTGCAACGCCAAAGGATGTTCTTCTTGGTTATACGCCAAGTAATCACCGCGACCATGCAATATCGCTCCTGTTGTCACCATCTCCGTATATAACAAAGCATTAGCCGACATCAAACGTGCAAAATAACGATAATGACGGTCCGTCAAGTCCAACATGGGCGCAATGGAAAAGGTCCTAACGATTGGAATAGCTGATATAACAGGGTTTTTACTCATTTTAGATTGAATCATCACGCTCACATTTTAAGCTGTTTTTACACATTTGTGCATTTGTCTAATTGCCGGGCATCCTGTGAGGTATCCCAAATTATAAGATTGAGCGCTCAAGATGGTGTTCCCAGTAATTGACCTGAAAACACGTACTGAACAACACACTACAAATGCGTCGTTAGGGTGAAGCAAAAAGTGAGACAGTTTACAGCGAACATCGTACTTTTACAAAGTCAGCTAAGACACTCAAGGCCAAGACGCCTTTTTGATAGCACTCCACAATGCCGAAAATAGCCATATAAAATGGGATTACGTAAGACGCGATGGGATAGAGAGTTGAGTAGCAACGCCTTCTCACAAGTTCAAGTACTAATAAAAGTCGAGTTACTCCATAAAAAGGCTAAAAAACTTTGCAGCATCGGCACTCATGAGCCACTATGAATGGGGCTAATGCAGCCCATTTTTGTATATATGAGACGTAAAACAACGCTATTTGACGATAAGCGTCTTCCAAGCAAACTTATGAACCATCATACAAAACTGTCTAAACAATAAAGGACACGGTTATATGGAGCTTTAACTGCCTATAACTCAGATAAATGATAAGAATATCTTTAAATTAGCCTCACATTTATAGCTGTCTCATCTAAGCTGATAGAGTGTGATCAAGATTGCTGTCGATAAGCAACTTTTCTAATAGCCTTAAGCAATGCCATTACTCCATGGTTTAGGCTCAAAAGAGGACAAACTTAGGCATGAACGTTAATTTTATTAATCCTTTCCTCCAATCTTTGCTCAATGTCATATCTACGATGGCGAGCATGGATTTGACGCCGGGCAAACCCCAAATCAAAGTAGATAACTTAGCTAAGGGTGATGTGTCCGGTCTAATCGGTCTTGTAGGACCCCAAACAAAAGGATCACTGTCGATTACCTTCGAACAAAAGCTTGTTTTGCAGATAATGCAGAATATGCTGGGCGAAAACCCGGGTAAAATTAACGAGGAAGTGACTGACTTAGTAGGCGAAATTACGAATATGGTGACTGGTGGCGCAAAAAATCTTTTGGGTCAAAAAGGCTATGAATTTGAAATGGCCACTCCTATGGTCGTATCAGGAAAAGGCCATACTATTTCCCATAAAGCTAATGGCACTAAGATTATCATGCCATTTACAAGCCCGCATGGTACTGCTTATATTGAAATATGTTTTGAAAACTAACAGCTAAAATGCATCAAGCCAGTCAGCTCAAAATACATTAACTATCCTGTCGCTCTGGATCTTATGTTTCATTCGCTTATTTAAAGCCAGATAACAAAGATCAGAACGGCTGGTTTACCGTAACCTGAATTGAGGTATTTTTATCGTCTATTTTGCCGCCTAACACCAGTTCAGCACAGCTTCATCCTCAGGTCCAAAACATATTGCGTCGCCAACTGTGAACTGCAAACCACTATTTTGCTTATCTCAGTCCTACAGGTTCGACATTTCTCCCGCTAACAAATAACTATAATTCATAGTGTTATTTGCAGTAACCATTCGTGTAGTGGCAATTATTCATCCTGACACTTTACATAAAAGAAAACGGTGTTTAATCACCGTTTTCTTGCTAAAAAGTGTCCCAGAATACTTCCATTTGTCAGGGTTAAGCTAAGCAAACAGCAACCCTTGGCGTAAGCTTAGTGACTAATTCATAAGCGATAGTGCCGATATGTTCAGCGACTTCCTCCACGGGTAATGCCTTACCCCACAGCAATGCACTATCTCCTACTTTATCTTGGGCACCTTGACCTAAGTCAACAGTCAACATGTCCATAGAAACACGGCCGACTATGGGTACACGGCGACCATTGACCCACACGGGTGTGCCTTCCGGTGCATTGCGAGGATAACCATCACCATAGCCAATCGCCACGACACCTAAACGGGTATCTTGCTTCGCGGTCCAGAAACAACCATAGCCGACTGGCTGATTGGCTTTATGATCCCGTACCGCAATCAACTGTGATACTAATTCCATCGCAGGAACTAGCCCGTGATTCGCACCGCAATCACCAGTAACAGGAGATACGCCATAGAGTGCAATACCAGGACGGATCCAATCGCCTTGGCTCTGAGGCCAATACAAGGCACCAGCAGAGTTTGCTAAGGTTCTAAATCCGGGCAAGCCTGCCGTTAACGTATTAAAAGCCGCCATCTGTACTGAGGTATAGGTGTTTTCAGGCTCGTCCGCACAGGCAAAATGTGTCATCAAATGGATCGGTTTTGCCACATTTGGACAGGCCATTAACCTTGCGTAAACCGTTGAAAATTGTTCGGACGTAAAACCTAAACGATGCATGCCTGAATCCACTTTAAGCCAGACAGTGACAGGTTTTGACAACACAGTTTGCTCTAACATCTCAAGCTGAGAGCTGTGGTGCACTACAGTGTCAATATCATGCCCGACGAGTAACGGGAGATCGGTGGCGCGGAAAAAACCTTCTAGTAATAACAAACGCGCTGTCACGCCGCCCGCTCGTAATTCTAAGGCCTCATCCAATCGTGCTAGGCCAAAGCCATCGGCACTGACTAAACAATTAGCGACATTCAATAATCCATGACCATAACCGTTCGCTTTAACGACGGCCATCACACGACTCGCTGGTGCCTGTTGACGCAACGCAGCGAGATTGGTTTGCAGTGCACTACTGCTAATTTCTGCACGGGGAAAAGGGTTCAAAATTTACCTTGTTTACTCAGGAAATAAAAAGTCACGGATATAAAAAATACATCAATACAGCTCATCTTCTGCAAACGCAAACTGACTGTTTTTAAACGTCAATTAATCTTCTTCAAACTGCGGCCCAGCATAATTATCGAAACGCGAAAATTGCCCTTGGAAAGTGAGCCGCACCCGACCAATGGGGCCGTTACGTTGCTTACCAATGATGATTTCTGCCGTGCCTTTATCTTGAGAATCGTTGTTATACACTTCATCGCGATAAATAAACATGATGAGATCCGCATCTTGCTCGATAGCGCCTGATTCACGTAAATCCGAGTTAACAGGACGTTTATCGGCCCTTTGTTCGAGCGAGCGGTTAAGCTGCGACAGGGCAATAATCGGGATTTCCAACTCTTTGGCTAATGCTTTCAGCGAGCGTGAAATTTCAGAAATTTCTAAGGTACGGTTATCTTTTAAGGCGGGCACCTGCATTAACTGCAGGTAATCTATCATGATCATAGATAAACCACCGTACTCACGGGCGATACGACGCGCGCGGCTGCGAACTTCTGTCGGGGTTAATCCCGAACCATCATCAATATACATTTTGCCTTGCTCGAGCATGATACCCATGGTCGATGAAACCCGCGCCCAATCCTCGTCATCGAGTTGACCAGTACGGATCTTAGTTTGATCGACGCGGCCCAAGGAGGCCAACATACGCATCATAATCTGTTCTGACGGCATCTCGAGACTGAAAATAAGTACGGGTTTATCTTCATTCATTGCGGCCTGTTCGCACAAGTTCATCGCAAAGGTGGTTTTACCCATAGAAGGACGCGCCGCAACGATAATCAAGTCACCGGACTGGAAGCCAGCGGTCATCTTATCCAAATCGTTAAAGCCACTCGATACTCCAGTCACACCGTTATGGGGGTTATTGTAAAGCTGTTCAATCTTATCGACGGTTTTTTCCAGAATGGTTTTAATGCCTTCGGGACCTTCATTAGCATTGGTTCGCATCTCGGCGATCTTAAAGACTTTACTCTCAGCAAGGTCGAGTAATTCACCCGAGTCCCGACCTTCTGGGTTATAGCCCGCATCGGCAATCTCATGTGCGACGCGGATCATATCACGGACCACGGCCCGCTCACGGACGATTTCAGCGTAAGATAAAATATTACCCGCACTTGGGGTATTTTTCGCAATCTCACCTAAGTAGGCAAAACCACCGGCATCTTCTAATTGGTTCTCAACTTCGAGCTGTTCAGAAACCGTGATCAAATCGATCGGTTGCCCTAAATCGACCAATCTGTGCATGGCAGAAAAGATCATCTTATGTGAGCGAGAGTAAAAATCCTCTTTTACTACAGCCTCTGCGACCCTGTCCCACGCTTCGGCATCTAACATCAAGCCGCCTAATACCGATTGTTCAGCCTCAATTGAATGCGGTGGCAGCTTGAGTCCATCAAGCTGCAAATCTCTTGGCTTACTTTTAGGCTTAAAAGCACCTTGTTGTGACATTAACGCTCCCGATTTCCAACAACTTAACAAAATATGATATAAAACCCGCGTCAAGCAAACAGGATGTTTACACTCGCCTGTTATTTCATTCCAACGGACACTCTAACAATCAATAAGGAAAGAACATGCGTATTGCATTGGTTGCGGCCTTAGTACTGACATCCGGCATAGCAACTGCCGACGAAGGACAATGGCAACCTTATCAAATGCCTTCAATTGCAGACAAACTCAGTGAACGCGGAATCGATATTCCGGCAGAAAAACTGGCCGATCTGACAAGTTATCCAATGAACGCTGTGGTTGGGCTGGGCTATTGTACCGCCAGTTTTGTCTCCCCCCAAGGGCTAGTTGTGACAAACCACCATTGTGCCTACAAGGCGATACAATATAACACTAAGCAAGAGCATAACTACCTAGAACAAGGCTTTTTAGCAACATCGATGGACAAGGAACCCTCTGCCGGTCCTAACGAACGTTTATACATCACAGAAGCAGTGACCAATGTCACCGCGCAAATCAATAAAGACCTCAGCCAAGACCCGCTAAGTCGTTACGAAGACATTCAAAATCACAGTAAAGCGCTCATCAAAAGCTGTGAAGCCGATGCTAACTATCGTTGTAATGTGCGCAGTTTCCATAACGGCTTAGAATACTACTTAATCAAGCAATTGATGATCCGCGATGTGCGCTTAGTCTACGCACCACCTGAAAGTGTTGGGGGCTATGGTGGCGATATTGATAACTATGAATATCCACGCCATTCGGGTGATTTTGCCTTCCTACGAGCTTACGTCGGAAAAGATGGCAAACCCGCCGCGTATAGCGACAATAACATTCCTTACCAACCAAAGAGCTACCTTAAGGTCAATGCCGATGGCGTAAAAGCCGGTGATGGCGTGTTTGTGGCGGGTTACCCAGGCACGACTAGCCGTTACAACCTGACCAGTGAACTTAAATTTGCCAGTGATTGGTTGTACCCAACCCAAGCTAAGCGTTATCAATTACAGATTGATACTATCGAGGCTATGGGACAAAAAGATGCCGATATCGCTATTAAGTACGCAGGTAATATGGCCTCAATGGCCAACCGGATGAAGAAACTCAACGGCCTATTAGCGGGTTTTAAAGCAACGGATATCATTGGCATTAAGCAAAGCCGTGAAGATAATTTTTTAGCTTGGCTTAAACAAAACCCTAAGCTAAATCAAAATCTCATTGCTGAGTTAGAAGTGTTACTCGCCGAGCAACAACAAGCATTCCAAAGTAATTACTACTTTACCAATGCCCAATCGAGCACATTGTTAACCGCAGCAAACAGCCTCTACCGTCTTGCTAAAGAAAAACAAAAGCCCGATGCCGAGCGTGAGCAAGGCTACCAAGAACGTGATATTGCTATGCTAAGCTCACGTCTTAAACGTATCGATTCAAGTTTTGATGTCACTGTTGATAAGACTTTGTGGCTACAGGATTTAAATGCTTACCTTAGCCAATCAAATCGCGTAGCAGCACTCGATGAAATGCTAAGTGTGAACACTAAAGATGCCGATCTCGCAGCTAAACTCGATGGTTTGTACACACTCACTACGCTCACAGACCAAGCTAAGCGCCTCGCGTGGATGAATGCCGATGCTAGCGCTTTCGAAACCAGTGCCGATCCCTTTATTCGTTTAGCCGTAGCACTTTACGACACGAATATGGCACAGGAAAAGTCAGAAAAAATCTTAGACGGCAAGCTGTCTAGTGCTCGCCCTGATTATATGGCGGCCGTAATCGAATACTACAAAGCAAACAACTGGCCAGTCTATCCTGACGCCAACGGTACGCTACGGATCAGCTATGGCATGGTTGATGGTTATCAATCACGTGATGCGCTCTATAAACAGCCGTTTACTCGTCTTGATGGCATAGTCGCAAAACACACAGGCGTTGAGCCCTATAATGCGCCGAAAAAACTCCTCGATGCGATTAGCGAACAACGTTTTGGCGATCATCTGGTGAAGTCGGTTTATCAAGATCCCCGCGGCTGGATTTGCAGACTCTTCTCTTGTTTAGATAAACCAGAAGAATTTAACTCAGTACCTGTTAACTTCTTATCGAGTGTGGACACCACAGGTGGTAACTCCGGCTCACCAGTCTTCAACGGAAAAGGTGAGTTAGTGGGCCTTAACTTCGACTCAACCTATGAAGCTATCACTAAAGATTGGTTCTTCAACCCAACCATCACCCGTGCAGTGCACGTGGATATTCGCTATATCCTGTGGATGATGGATGAAGTGGATCATGCCGATAACTTAATCCAAGAATTGGATTTAGTGAGAAATTAATACTCTGAGCCAAACACGGATTTAACCCATCTAGTCAAAAGCCGCTCACTGTTATGCAGTAAGCGGCTTTTATTTGGGCTCGTATTTTTAGCAGCGAATACACTTTGGGATGATGAGATTGAATGAGTAGGCGCGTATCACCTATCGCTTAAATCCATCGCAGAGCCGATATCAAAACCTAAATTTCAGCTATAAAAAAACACCGCCGAAGCGGTGTTTCTCTTAAGATTAAAGCAAGGAGTAATTAAGCTTCTGCAACGATAGAAACTTTAACAACAGCTTTAACTTCAGTGTGTAACTGAACTTCAACTTCAAAGTCGCCAGTAGTACGCAGAGCGCCTAATGGTAAACGAACTTCTGATTTAGCCAGCTCAACACCAGCAGCAGTCACTGCATCAGCGATGTCACGGTTGCCAACTGAACCAAACAGTTTGCCTTCATCACCCGCTTTAGAAGCAATAACAACAGCTTCCAGTGCAGTGATTTTCTCAGCACGTAGGTTAGCAGCAGCTAATTCAGCAGCTAATTTAGCTTCTAATTCAGCGCGACGAGCTTCAAATACTTTAACGTTGCTTTCGTTAGCAACAACAGCTTTACCTTGTGGCAAAAGGTAGTTACGAGCGTAACCAGCTTTAACAGTAACTTGGTCACCCAAGTTGCCTAGGTTAGCGATTTTATCAAGCAGAATAACGTTCATTATCAAATCCTCTATATTCGATTAGGAATACTGCAATTACTGATGTAAATCAGTATATGGCAGTAGAGAAAGATAACGAGCACGCTTGATAGCGCGAGCTAGTTGGCGCTGATATTTAGCACTAGTACCAGTGATACGGCTAGGAACAATCTTGCCGCTTTCAGTGATGTAGTTCTTTAAAGTAACGATATCTTTGTAATCAATTTCTGCAACACCTTCAGCGGTGAAACGGCAGAACTTGCGACGACGGAAATAACGTGCCATGTTGACAGTCTCCTAAGTTTTCAATTCGACATTTTCGGCATGGATGACTAAGCGGTTCTGACCATTACGCCCCTGTTGAAGCGTCATAAAGCCCTGCACTTGTACTTCCACACCTGCTTTCAGATCTTCTGCGACGCTTTCAAAGCGTGGGCCACTCAATATCACTTGAATTTGTACGTAGACGTTGCGGAGCATTTCGGCTTCATAACGCTGCGATTTGTGTTCCAACATAATCACACTGTGTGCAATACCAGCTGGGCTTTTAAAGCGTCTTGAACGAGTTATCGTTCCTGACAACACCAAGTTATTGGTGGTCACAGATTACCTTACTCAGCGATTTCTTCAGCGTGAGCTTCATCATATGAGCGTTCGCCAGCTGGGCCACGACGTGAATCGCGCTCATCTCTAGCTCTAGCCATTGGAGATGCTTCAGTAACGGCAACTTTAGTACGCATTACCATGTTACGCAGAACTGCGTCGTTGAAACGGAAAGCTGTTTCTAGCTCTTCGATCGTCTCTGCTTTAGCTTCAACGTTCATCAGAACGTAGTGAGCTTTATGCAGGTCAAGGATTGGGTAAGCCAGTTGACGACGGCCCCAATCTTCTAAACGGTGGATTGTACCGTTAGCTTCGGTGATAACACCTGTGTAACGCTCAATCATACCTGGTACTTGTTCACTTTGATCTGGGTGAACCATAAATACGATTTCGTAATGACGCATTTATTGCTCCTTACGGTTATGTAGCCTCGGTATTGGCTCAGTCAGACCAAATGGAGGCAAGGAACGAAAAATAGTGACTGATTTGAGCGCGAGATAGTACAGAAAGCAAGCCAGAAACTCAAGCAATAACTTTGCCTCGCCAATCAATACAGGTATGATGGCGGTTCGCCTACATTCGGACGTCTGAAATCAGCTAACCAAGAATAAAACATAATGCTAAAAGTTATTGCGCCAATCAGTTTGTTTTTCCTTTCATTTCCAGCGCTTGCGCTTGTTCCACCTGATTATCAGGAACCGCCCAGCGATTTTACCGCGGAAATCGAAGCTGGCTTGCAACTGAACACAGGCAATACCGAATCCAGCAGTTTTAATGGTCGAACCCAACTGATTTACGATACAAAGCAAACCAAGCAAGAAGCCACACTAAAAGCCTATTTTGCCTCAGAAAAAAGTCAAACAACCTCCGAAAAATATGAGCTACAGTTACAATCGAACTATAAACTGACTAAGGGTTATGTCTTCGGACGTGGTGATTTTACTTGGGATCAATTCGGTAGTTACACGCAAATATCAACGCTTTCGAGTGGTTACGGTTTCAATGCTATCAGTAGTTATAAAACAAAACTCAGTCTCGAGTTCGGCCCAGGTTATCGATATAACTTACCTGCAGAGTCGGTAACCATCCCCAGCCCTGATGCCGAAAAAGATGTCATTCTTCGTACCGCTGCCAAATTCTCTCAAAAACTACAGGAATACAGCAGTCTCAATGCCGATCTCACCGCGGAAGTGGGCGAGAACAACAACACCCTCACCTTAGATATGAACTATAAAAATCTGGTGTTCCAAGATTGGGCATTTAAGATCGGTATGAACATCAAATACACTGAAGTGGTACCAGAAGGCAGCCAACCCATGGATACCATCACCACCTTCAACTTGCTTTACACTTTTAGATAACTCTTTTTAAAAAATACGACGAAATACATAGAGTAAGATGACGCTAATAGCCTACTCGGCTGGCGTCTATGTGAATGCTTTACAAGCATCCCCTTGAGTTGTTCCGACATAATTCAGTGATTTTTTGAGCAGAAATGCGCAATTAATCAAGATTTACCAACAATTTGCAACACAACATAAACACTAACCCCTGATATACTCACTCCTCATTATCAATCTAGTTTGTGTTTTCGGAGTTGTATATGACTAATCCGCTGCGCACTTTCGCCTCTTTATATAGCACCACGTTATTAATGGTATTAGCCGGCGGCTTGCTTACCACCTATCTTGGGCTCAGGCTCTCAGTGATGAATGTGCCACAAATATGGATTGGCGGCATGATGTCGGCCTACTATGTTGGCCTAGTGGCTGGCTCTAAGATTGGTCATCGACTTATCGCTCAAGTGGGTCATATCCGCGCCTTTGTCGCCAGTGCAGGCATAGTCGCTGCATCGGCATTAGGCCATGCACTCGTGGATGAGCTAGCGGTTTGGCTGCTCCTCAGACTCGTAGTCGGCATGGGAATGATGTGCCAATACATGGTGTTAGAAAGTTGGCTTAACGAACAAGCTGAAAGTAATCAAAGGGGCACAGTGTTTGCCAGTTATATGATCGTATCTTACTTCGGCTTAATCTTGGGCCAAGGTGCGATCAGTATTTTCCCCGAATTAGGACTAGAGCCACTACTGCTTATCGCAATTTGTTTTTCACTCTGTATCGTACCGATTTCACTCACGCGTCGTCTTCACCCTGCGCCCTTAGTTCCTGCCCCACTCAAAATTGCCTATTACTGGAAAAAAGCGCCACAAGCACTCACGACAATCGCGATTGGTAGCATGATAGTGGGTTCGTTTTATGGTCTCGCTCCCGCCTACGCCAGTAACTTAGGTTTACCACCTGAAAAAGTCGCCACGTATATGACGGCAACGATTTTAGCGGGATTACTGGCACAATGGCCAATGGGAAAATTGTCCGACATTATGTCCCGCAGTCGCCTTATCCGTATCAACTGTATATTGCTCGGTATCTTAGCCTTAGCTATCGCCTTAACCCCCTATCATCCGGTGATTTCACTGGTGATGACTTTCCTATTTGGTATTTTAGGTTTCACTTTCTATCCGCTCGCCACAGCGCTTGCCAACTCTCGAGTAGAGCAAAATGAGCGGGTAGGCTTATCAGCAACAATATTATTAACCTTCGGCTTAGGCGCCAGTATCGGTCCGCTTATCGCATCGACATTAATGCAATGGTTTGGCAATAACATGTTATATGGCTTTATGTCAGCCTGTACCTTAATACTCTTTGTGCGTTTACGTTATGTACATTCACAGCAAAAAGTCGAAACCAATGTCACCCAAGACTACATAATGGCGACGGGTGACTTAGTCTCGTCACCACTGGCGGCAGCGCTGGATCCACGAGTTGATGTCGAATCGATTCAAGAACATATGACACCCAGTGCTAACCTAGATGAAGCGGAATATGATTTAGGGGCTGATGGTGTCGATGACGATATTATCGACGCAAATGACAGTGATGAGGAGCAACTCGCCTTCAGTTTCGATATCGAGCAAGCAGAGCCTGAAGCCGTTCAAACGGATGACGCCGATAGCCATCAGATCAACCTAGACAAAGCGCTGACATAAAAAGGCCAATAAAAAGGCCGATTAACTGTTTAAAGTTAATCGGCCTTTTTATTTCTGTAAGCTCTAACTAAAACAGATAGTTACTGCAACAAGTCGTTACTGCAAGCCTGATACCTCATGTTCGAAATCAGGCAAACGTGAGTGTATTAGCTGCGGCGCTGACGCACTGCTTCAAATAGGCAAATACCCGTTGCAACCGATACGTTCAAGCTAGACACACTACCGGCCATAGGGATAGAGATCAGTGAATCGCAAGACTCACGGCTTAATCGGCGTAAGCCTTTGTCTTCAGCTCCCATAGCAATCGCCAATGATCCCTTGAGATCCGCTTGATAAAGCTCGCAATCTGCCTCGCCCGCAGTGCCCACAATCCACACACCTTTATCCTGCAGGTGACGCATAGTGCGCGCAAGATTAGTCACTTGGAATAAAGGTACTGTTTCCGCAGCGCCACATGCCACTTTACTCACAGTCGCAGTTAAGCCAACTGAATTGTCTTTAGGCACGATAATACCTTGTACGCCAGCCGCATCGGCATTACGTAGGCAAGCGCCTAAGTTATGGGGATCCGTCACACCATCCAAGATCAACAGGAATGCTTGCTCAGTGTTAGCAAGCAGCACATCTAAATCTTGCTCATTCAATACTTTCGCCGCTTTAACGCGCGCGACTATGCCTTGATGTTGGCTGCTTTCCGCTTTGTCATCTAAGGCTTTACGAGAAGCGACTTGAATCGTCGTGCCAAAGGCTTTGGCCTGATCGGCCAGCACAGTTAAGCGCTCATCGTCACGACCTTGTAACAGCCACAACTCAATAATGCGCTCAGGGCTGTGTTTTAACAGGGCTTCAACTGCGTGGATCCCAAAAATAATATCTTGTTTTTTCATTTATTTCTTTCTCGTGCTCCGCTTAGCGGCTTTTGGCTTTTTAGCCGGATCTTTTACTGCTGCTTTTTTAGCTTTAGTGCCAGCTTTGGCCTTAGGTTTGGTTTTGCCTGTTTCAGCCTTGGCGCTAGATACCGCGGTTTTGCCTGCTTTACCTTGCTTAGCGCCTTCACGATTAACGCGCTCACGGGCTGTCATCGGCTTATCACGACTGGCAGATGCATTACGCTTACCACCTTTGCCGTCATCACCCAGCATAACCAAATCAATCTGTCTGTCATCTAAGTTGACTGCAGCAACCTTAACCGTCACAGGATCGCCGACTTGATAAACTTGACCTGTGTGCTCACCGATAAGACGTTGACGCATAGGGTCGAATTGGTAGTAATCGCTACCAAGACTTGAGATATGCACTAAGCCATCGATAAACAGTTCATTTAAGCGCACAAACAAACCAAAACTGGTCACTGAGGCAATCACAGCTTCAAAGGTATCGCCGACGTGATCTTGCATAAACTCGCACTTGAGCCAATCGCTAACATCGCGAGTCGCTTCATCGGCACGACGTTCTGTGGTCGAACACTCTTCGCCTAATTGGTCGAGCTCATCGAGCTGATAGTGATAGCCACCATCCTGCGTCCACTTCTCAGTGGCTTCGCCTCTTTCCTTCGCCAGTAAATAACGGATCACACGATGTAACACTAAATCCGGATAGCGGCGAATGGGCGAGGTAAAATGCGCATATTCTTCTAAGGCTAAACCGAAGTGACCTTCGTTATCCGGAGTGTAAATTGCCTGACGCATAGAGCGCAGCAACATCACTTGGATAAGTTCAGCATCGGGACGGTCGGCAATTTGCAGCATTACGTTCTGATAATCGGACGGCGTTGGCTCAAGACCACCAGTCATAGTCAAGCCACGCTCAGCAAGGAACTCTTTAAAGTTCGCTAGCTTTTGCTCAGATGGCGCTTCATGTACGCGATACAAGACTTCGCCTTTGTGTTTCTTCACAAATTTAGCCGCAGAAACGTTGGCTAAAATCATGCATTCTTCAATGATTTTATGGGCTTGATTACGGCCACGCGGAACGATTTTATCAATCTTACGCTGCTCATTGAAAATGAACTGTGTTTCCATGGTCTCAAACGCAATCGCACCACGCTCGGCTCTTTGCTCATCGAGCGCTAAATACAATGACTGTAAACACTGTAGATGCGGGAACAAGGCTTCATGCTCAGGCGCAATCGGGCCGCCTTCTAACATCTCCGCCACTTGGGTATAAGTGAAACGGGCATGGGAATACATCACAGCCGGATAAAACTTATAACCTGATAACTTACCTTTAGCAGATACGGTCATCTCGGCGACCATACATAAACGGTCGACGTGGGGATTAAGCGAACATAGGCCGTTAGAGATTTTCTCCGGCAGCATAGGGATCACTTGCGACGGGAAATACACTGAGTTACCACGGGCACGCGCTTCGGTATCTAAGGCGGAATCGGTGCGCACATAGTAACTAACGTCCGCAATCGCAACCCATAAACGCCAGCCGCCACCGGCTTTTTTCTCCGCGTACACAGCATCGTCAAAATCGCGGGCGTCTTCACCGTCGATAGTCACTAATGGCAGATGACGTAAATCCACACGACCGACTTTATCGGCGTCGGTTACTTCATCGGGAATACGGCGCAGTTTCTTCTCAATCACAGGTGACCAAGTATGGGGTAAATCATAATTACGCAGGGCAATTTCGATTTCCATACCCGGCGCCATTTGCTTACCGAGCACTTCAGTCACTTTACCCGCAGCCTTAACAAAACGGCCTGGGCGACGCGTTAATTCAACCACAACCACATCACCTTGACGGGCGCCATTGCGATCTTCATTCGCGACTAAAATTTCTTGGGTAATACGCTTATCATCGGCAATGACAAATGCCATACCGCTATCGACATGATAACGGCCAACAATCGCGGCACTTCGCGGCTGGATCAGACGAACCAAACGCGCTTCGCGACGGCCACGACGATCTGTGCCCGCTTTTTGCGCCAGCACTTTATCACCGTGGAAATACATCAGCATGTCGCGGTTCGAAATAAATAAGTCATCACCGCCTTCATCGGGTTTGAAAAAGCCGAAGCCTTCTCTGTGTCCGAGCACAGTGCCGGGGATCAGATCCATTTTCTCGGGTAAGCCATAGCTCTGCCCACGAGTGAACACCAGTTCGCCATCGCGTTCCATCGCACGTAGGCGACGGCGCAAGGCCTCAAGTTGTTCTTCCTCTTGGATGTTTAACGCCGCGGCAATGCTGTCACGAGTGATAGGTGATTTTTGAGAACGTAAGTAATCGAGAATATACTCACGGCTTGGGATAGGGTTTTCGTACTTATCCTGTTCACGCTCAAAATGAGGGTCTTTGATCATTCAATATCCAAATAATGTGTCTCTAGATTAAGAGACCACTTAACGGGTTCGCAACTGTTCTTGCTGGGCCCGCGCCACTGCACTGGGGGGCATTTTAGCTGCTAACACCTGCAGTAAAGACAAGGCTTTATTCTTAGTCGCCTCGTCCGCAAATACATCGTTATATAACCAGTGATAGGCCATCTCGTAATCCCTAGGACTACCATAACCTTCACCGAATAAACGAACTAACATCATACGAGCGGATAAACTGCCACTTGCAGCCGCAGGCAGTAAATAATGCACTGCTCTGTCTTTATTGCGGATGACAAATTTCCCACTCTGATAATACTCGGCAAGCTTTAACATCGCTTCTGAGCTACCTTGTTCGGCCGAGTCACGTAACAAAGCAATACCCTTCACAGGGTTAGCCTTCACACACGTTCCATGATTGAGCATTTCGCCCCAAAGAAATTGATATAAAGGCTGTTTTAAGACTTGGGCTCGCGCCTCAATGTCTTGGACTAACTGGCAATCATCACGTTTCACTTTCGCTAAGTATTGATTGCTACGGATCAAATCAAGCAATTGATCTTGACTATAAATATCCACCGCCTGCGTTTCAGCAAAGCACATTGAAGATACTAAAGGCAGTAGCGCAACGAGTGCTGTACGTAGCATAACGACTCTCAATGACAGTAGGATGAATACTTGCATCGGCAGTATAACCTATTTCTTGAGCTTGAGCTGAATTTCTAACCGCAGAATGAAACAGAGAAAGGCATAAAGAAGCAGAGAAAAAGGCCGTGAAACACGGCCTTAACAGATCTTAATTGAACGGATTAACCAAAATCATGGTTTCGTTACGATCAGGACCCGTAGAGATAATGTCGATAGGTGTTTCTAATAACTCTTCAAGACGCTTGATATAATTGATCGCTGCTTGAGGCAGTTGCTCAATTGATGTCGCGCCAAAAGTCGACTCGCTCCAACCCGGCATAGTTTCATAAACCGGCGTAACCAGTTCATAACCTTCAGCGGCAAGCGGAGTGACTTTAGAGATAGTGCCATCAGGATTCTGATAACCGACACAAATCTTCACTTCTTTCAGACCATCAAGTACATCTAACTTAGTCAAGCAGAAGCCGCTAACACTGTTGATTTGAACTGCGCGGCGCATTGCTACAGCATCCAACCAACCTGGACGACGCTTACGACCCGTTGTTGCACCAAACTCATGACCTTTAGTACCTAAATGATCGCCGACTTCACATAATAGTTCAGTTGGGAATGGACCTGCACCTACGCGAGTGGTGTAAGCCTTCATGATACCTAAGACATAGTCTAAGTGACGCGGACCAAAACCTGAACCCGTCGCAACACCACCGGCAGTGGTATTTGAAGAGGTTACAAATGGGTATGTTCCGTGGTCGATGTCGAGTAATGTACCTTGAGCGCCTTCGAACAGAATTGGCTCACCGGCTTTACGCGCAGTATCCAATAGTTCAGTCACATCAACACACATGCTCTTCAGATAATCGGCCATAGCCAACGCATCTGCTAGCGTTTGCTCGTAATCAACCGCTTCGACTTGATAGTACTCTGTCAGCATAAAGTTATGGTATTTCATAACTTCTTTCAGCTTTTCAGCAAACAGTTCAGCATTGAACAGGTCGCCTACTCGCAGACCGCGACGAGAGATCTTGTCTTCATACGCAGGTCCAATACCACGGCCAGTTGTACCAATAGCTTTATTACCGCGCGCTTTTTCACGGGCAATATCAAGGGCACAATGGAAGGGAAGGATCAGCGGACACGCTTCAGAGATCAACAGACGTTCCTCAACAGGAACTCCACGATCTTTCAGCATGTTGATCTCTTTCATCAGGGCGTCAGGTGCAAGCACCACACCGTTGCCAATAATGCATTTCACATTATCGCGCAGGATACCCGATGGGATCAGATGAAGAACGGTTTTTTCACCGTCGATAACCAAGGTATGACCAGCATTGTGGCCGCCTTGATAGCGCACTACATATTTTGCCTGTTCTGTTAGAAGGTCGACAATCTTACCTTTTCCTTCGTCACCCCATTGGGTGCCGAGAACAACTACGTTTTTGCCCATTATTTGCTGCAAGGTTGCGGTTAAAAAAGAATTTTAACAGATCTTAGTTAATAAGGGCAAGCAGGCTATTTTTCATGCAAAAATAACCCAAAGAACGACTCCAGCCGTGACTAATGCCCCACCAAGTCGCTGGATAACTTGCTGATTTTGATGGGAGAGTTCATTTAAATAACGACGCCATTTATTTGGGAATAATAATGGCCCAAGGCCTTCCAAAACCAACACAAGTGCCACTGCTAGCATAAAAATTTGAAAAGTCATGCTTACCTCAAACTCACTCGCTTAATATAAATTTATTGTATATCAGCATACTCCAACCAAAGAGTTTTCTTATACCGTCAATTTTTAGCCAATAAAAAACCCAGCATAGGCTGGGTTTTTTGATATTCCAAAAACGAATTAACGCTTAGAGAATTGTGGCTTACGACGTGCTTTACGTAGACCCACTTTCTTACGCTCAACTTTACGAGCGTCACGGGTAACGAAACCAGCAGAACGTAGAGATGGACGCAGTGCTTCATCTAATTGCATCAGAGCACGGGTAATACCGTGACGGATTGCGCCTGCTTGGCCAGTGATACCACCGCCTTTAACAGTTACATAGATGTCCAGCTTGTCAGTCATTTCAACTAACTCTAAAGGTTGACGAACAACCATACGAGCAGTTTCACGACCAAAATACTGATCCAAAGGACGTTGATTTACAACGATGTTGCCACTACCTGCTTTAGCGAAAACGCGAGCTGTAGAGGTTTTGCGACGGCCAGTGCCGTAGTACTGAGTTGCAGCCATTTGCTTAATCCCGTTTAGATATCAAGAACTTGAGGTTGTTGTGCAGTGTGGTTATGTTCTGCGCCAGCGTAAACTTTCAGTTTACGGAACATGGCACGGCCCAGAGGACCTTTTGGTAACATACCCTTAACTGCTTTCTCGATGATCATTTCTGGCTTTTGCGCTTGCAGCTTTTCAAAGCTGATTTGCTTAATGCCACCAGGGAAGCCTGAATGCGAGTAGTACGTTTTGCCTTTCGCTTTGTTACCAGTAACAGTCACTTTTTCAGCATTAACAACGATGATGTAATCACCGGTATCAACGTGTGGAGTGTATTCTGGCTTATGCTTACCGCGTAAACGGACAGCGATTTCAGTAGCGATACGACCTAAAGTTTTGCCGTCTGCGTCGACGACGAACCAGTCACGAGTTACAGTTTCTGGTGTAGCAGTAAAAGTCTTCATTATTACAAAAACCCAAAGTTAATTTTCTGTCTCACATGCTGTCTGCATTTGCAAACAACACAAAATTGCCTTTTAGTACCCCTTCGAGCACCGACTTCGGCTTACAACTTCCGCCCAATTGGCGGAGTAACGTGGGCAGGTGGCGGAGTATAGACAAAGCTGAGTTAAAAATCACCTGATATTTTGATAAAAATTATAAAATATCGACCAATCGGACTTGTCATCCTAAGGATTAACAAGCCTCTGGTGATTTAAGGCTGCAGCTAATGCAAAACTCTTACACTACTGGGTTACGGCAGGTGTTCGGTTTTTAAATAATCGTGGGATTGCATCTCAATTAAGCGTGAACGGCAACGCCTAAATTCGAAGTTAAGCAAACCATCGGCATAAATATCTTCGAGTGGCACTTGAGCCGATACAATCAGCTTTACATTGCGCTCGTAAAATTCGTCGACCATAGCTAAAAAACGTCTTGCGATGTCATCGCCTGTCAAAAAGGCGCCCATTTGTTCTATGCCACTCACGAGGACAGTGTGATAAATCCGCGCAAGTTCCATGTAATCACGCTGGCTTCGTGGACCATCACAGAGCGCTCTAAAATCGGCCAACAATACGCCCTGCGCCTGCTGTCGAATACTAATACTGCGGCCTTCTATTTCGATGTCACCAGTAAGCACCTCAGACTCAGGCGCTAACTGACTAAAATAACGTATCAGATTGGCATCAGCTTGTGCATCTAACGGATGATGATAAATCTCTGCTTGCTCAAGGGTACGCAATCGATAGTCAATGCCAGAATCCACATTGAGTACTTCACAATGTTGATTAATTAAGGCTATCGCAGGTAAGAAACGTGCGCGCTGTAAGCCATTTTTATATAAGTCGTCGGGGATAATATTCGAAGTTGCAACCAGTACAACGCCTTCTTTAAATAACGCTTGAAACAGCGTACCTAATAGCATGGCATCGGTAATATCAGAGACAAAGAATTCATCGAAACAGATAACGCGATATTTTGCAGCCATCTTTTTCGCAATCACCAACAAAGGATCGCGAACGCCTTTTAACTCGTCCAAATCTAAATGCAATTGATGCATAAAGCGATGGAAGTGAGCCCGCAATTTTTGTTCACCAGGCAAGGCATCAAAAAAAGTATCCATCAGGTAAGTTTTACCGCGTCCTACTCCGCCCCAAAGATACAGGCCTTTAGGTGATGCTGGTGCCGATGTTAAGCCTAATGCGCTAAACAATTTCCCCACAATAGAACTCGGCTCTTCTGCCGTAGTTAAGTCTTCATAGACGCGTTGTAACGCCTTAACGGCAATTTCTTGAGCCGGATCATGGGAAAAACCATCACGAGTAAGATCTTTTTGATAATGCTGCCAAGGGCTTAACTGAGGCACGTTTAAATTCTCTTATGTCCTTTATTAAAACTGTGACGATATTAGCACGGCCAATATGACGCAGGATATATTAATGCAGAATACGACTTTTACCTTAACGCTAAACTGCATACAAACGTCTAATAAGCCTCTATGCTGTAGGTCATTTTAATCGGCAAAATCTGCTTATATTAGGGCTTGAAAAATCCTAATATCGCCCACAGATTTATGTTCAGAAACAAGTATGAAACAGCCGAAAAAATAGGCTAAAAAAATTAACATTTATTAATATAATGAACTTTTTCAATAAGGTGCGAGTCAGAGTGATTACCTAGGCAAATAGCCGGTACCGATACAGATTTGATCTGGCACTCGCACGATTGCTGATGCATTACATCCAGATCTTTCAACCCTTATTTGGAGTTATGAATAGATGAAAACAAAATTATCTGTACTTTCAGCCGCAATGTTAGCCGCGACCCTGACTATAATGCCTGTCGTCTCACAGGCCGCCATTCCACAGACGGTTGAGGGACAATCCATTCCAAGTCTTGCGCCTATGCTTGAGCGTACGACGCCCGCAGTCGTATCAGTAGCGGTAACGGGGACTCATGTTTCTAAGCAAAGAGTACCTGATGTTTTCCGTTACTTTTTCGGCCCTAATGCACCACAAGAGCAAGTGCAAGAGCGTCCTTTTAGAGGCTTAGGCTCAGGCGTCATTATTGACGCAGAAAAAGGCTATATCGTCACGAACAACCATGTGATTGACGGTGCTGATGATATTCAAGTTGGTCTTCACGATGGCCGTGAAGTAAAAGCAAAACTGATTGGTACTGACTCAGAGTCAGATATCGCATTATTGCAAATTGAAGCGAAAAATCTCATCGCAATCAAATCCTCTGATTCCGATGATTTACGCGTAGGTGACTTTGCCGTTGCCATTGGTAATCCCTTCGGTTTAGGTCAAACCGTCACCTCGGGCATTGTTAGTGCTTTAGGCCGTAGCGGCTTAGGCATTGAAATGCTGGAAAACTTTATTCAAACCGATGCCGCGATTAACAGTGGTAACTCGGGTGGCGCACTCGTCAATCTTAACGGCGAGTTAATTGGGATTAACACCGCAATCGTAGCACCGGGCGGCGGTAACGTCGGTATTGGCTTTGCCATCCCTGCTAATATGGTGAAAAACCTCGTGGCACAAATTGCCGAACACGGAGAAGTACGCCGCGGTGTATTAGGTATTTCGGGACGTGATCTCGATAGCCAACTCGCCCAAGGTTTCGGTTTAGACACTCAACACGGCGGCTTCGTGAATGAAGTAGCCAAGGGCAGTGCCGCAGAGAAGGCCGGTATAAAAGCAGGTGATATTATCATCAGCGTTGATGGCCGTGGTATTAAGTCATTCCAAGAACTGCGGGCTAAAGTCGCCACTATGGGTGCAGGTGCTAACGTTGAGTTAGGACTCATCCGTGACGGTGATAAGAAAACAGTTAAAGTGACCTTAGGTGAAGCGAGCCAAACCAGTGAAACAGCGGCTGGTGCCGTGCATCCTATGCTGCAAGGCGCGTCCTTAGAAAACTCATCTAAGGGCATTGAAATTACCGATGTCGCACAAGGCTCACCCGCGGCCATGAGTGGCTTACAAAAAGGAGATGTGATTGTCGGTATTAACCGTACTGCGATTAAAGATCTTAAGACACTTAAAGCACAACTTAAAGATCAAGAAGGTGCCGTGGCACTGAAGATAATGCGTGATAAGAGCATGTTGTATTTAGTCCTACGTTAATCGACAAAATAGGCCATTTTTTCTGCCATAGATGAGCATAGGGAGCTTAGGTTCCCTATGCTTACATCGATTAAACATGTTAATCTAACTCACCTTTTTCTAGATCCATCCTGCCATGACTATAAAAGACACTCTGTTATATCTCGGTAAAGCCACCCTTTTCGGCCTTATCATGGCGGCCATGTTTTTATTGGTGACACGTTATATCGATAACCAATCCCTCGGTAGTAGTCTGCTACAAACCCGTGCCAACAACACAGTCGAGCTATCCTTTGCCAAGGCGGTACGCCGTGCAGCTCCTGCCGTTGTGAATATTTATAGCCTCAGCATAGATCAGAATCGGCCGCTTAATTCAGGCTCACTTCAAGGTCTAGGTTCTGGGGTGATAATGAGTAAAGAAGGTTATATTCTCACTAATTATCATGTCATTAAGAAAGCCGATGAGATTGTTGTCGCCCTGCAAGATGGACGCAAATTTACCTCTGAAGTGGTTGGCTTCGATCCTGAAACCGATTTATCGGTACTTAAAATTGAAGGCGATAACTTACCGATTGTCCCCGTTAATCTCGACAGTCCGCCTCAAGTCGGTGATGTCGTACTCGCTATTGGTAATCCCTACAATTTAGGCCAGACCATTACCCAAGGCATCATCAGTGCCACGGGGCGTAACGGCTTAAGTTCAGGTTACTTAGACTTCCTACAAACCGATGCAGCGATTAATGCGGGTAACTCGGGTGGCGCACTCATTGACACTAACGGCAGCCTTATCGGTATCAATACCGCAGCATTCCAAGTGGGTGAAGAAGGCGGCGGCCACGGGATTAACTTCGCTATCCCGATTAAATTAGCCCACAGCATCATGGGTAAGTTGATTAAAAATGGTCGCGTGATCCGTGGCGCTTTAGGAATTTCTGGCGAGCCGATTAATCCTGTCGTGGCACAAATCCTTAATCTACCCGATCTCAAAGGTGTGCTCGTTACGGGTGTCGATCCTAATGGCCCTGCGGCCCGAGCCCTGCTAATGCCAAGGGATGTGATTATTAAATACGATGGTGAAGATGTGCCAGGCGTTGAAATGCTAATGGACCGCATCGCTGAAACCACACCGGGTAAGAAAGTGATGATGACTGTGATACGCCAAGGTAAACAACAAGAGTTGCCTGTGATTATCGATGAGAAGGTTGTGATCGATAACTAGAGTGTCACTCAGTATTACGCGCTCAAAGGCAGAAAACAAAAAACCAGCTTTTAGCTGGTTTTTTTAATGATTCAAAATTAGCTTAAATCAGTAACAGATCACTGAATACGCACAACCTGTGCGCCTAAACCTTGAAACTTATTCTCAATATGCTCATAGCCACGATCTAAGTGATAGATACGATCGACAATCGTCTTACCATCGGCCACTAAGCCAGCAATCACTAGACTCGCTGACGCACGTAAATCCGTCGCCATGACCTGAGCACCACTTAAAGATTCAATCCCTTGAATGATGCAGGTGTTGCCTTCAAGCTCCATGGTAGCGCCCATACGGATAAGTTCAGGCACATGCATAAAACGATTTTCGAAGATAGTCTCAGTTATGGTTGCCGTACCTTGTGCTAAGGCATTGAGCACACAAAACTGCGCCTGCATATCGGTTGGGAAACCAGGATAAGGTGCCGTCTTGATATTCACCGCCTTCGGACGTTTACCCTGCATATCGAGCTCAATCCAATCTTCGCCCGTAGTAATCGTCGCGCCTGCATCTTCAAGTTTTGCGATAACCGACTCCAGTGAAGCAGGATCGGCTTTTAAACAACGAATACGACCACGGGTCACCGCGGCAGCAACGAGGAAGGAACCGGTTTCGATACGATCTGGCATAACTCGGTAATTGCAGCCCTGTAAACGCTCAACCCCTTGGATACGCAGTGTCGCACTGCCTACACCAGTGATTTTTGCACCCATGGCAATTAAGCAATTAGCGAGATCGATCACTTCAGGTTCACGGGCCGCGTTTTCAATCACGGTTTCGCCATCGGCTAACGCTGCGGCCATCAGTAAGTTTTCGGTCGCACCAACACTCACCATGTCCATAAAGATATGTGCGCCTTTAAGACGACCATCGACACGGGCCTTGATATAACCTTCTTTCACTTCAATCTTGGCGCCCATCATTTCGAGGCCATGTAAGTGCAAGTTCACTGGTCTTGCGCCAATGGCACAGCCGCCAGGCAATGACACGTCAGCCGTACCATAACGAGCCAATAACGGCCCTAAGATCAAGATAGAAGCACGCATGGTTTTCACTAGATCATAGGGAGCGCAAAACTCATTCAGATTAGTGGTAGAAATGCGGATCTGTCCGTCACCGAGTTCAGTCACTTCAGCGCCGAGACAGCGTAATAATTTACAGCTCGTACTCACATCACGCAGATTGGGCACGTTAGAAACCACAAAATCGGTTTCAGCCAATACACCCGCCATCAGAATAGGCAAAGCTGCATTTTTAGCACCTGAAATAATCACATCACCGGCAAGCGGGGGGCTTGCCTGAATTGTTAGTTTATCCACTTTTCCTCACTAGCTAGGCATGTTGAAAACTTTTTCGCGTTTCCATTGAGTCGGCGTGAAAGTTTTGATCGTTAATGCATGTAATTCACCGCTGGCAATGTGTGCCGTCAACGGTGCATAAATGGCTTGTTGCTGTTTGACTCGGCTCATACCATCGAAGCATTCACCTACGGCGATCACTTTATAATGGCTACCATCCGAGCTAGCGTGAACTTCTTCAAGCCCTAACGCATCACGTAAAATCTGTTCGATTAAGCTGCATTCCATGAAATCTATTACCCTATTCTCAATGCGCTTCTTCGGTAAAGAAGGCATCTAAATCATATAAATCAATTAGTTTTTTAAGTTGTGGTGAAGCAGAACTCAATACAAGTTGGCTGCGATGTTCACGCACTAACGCCAGCAAAAATGCCATGCCAGCGCTATCACTGTATTCGAGCCCAGACAGAGACAATATCTGGGTTGACTCATTTAGCAGTTGTTGCCGCTGTGGCCAAAGTGTAATGACATCGGCTTGGGTTATGCGCCCTTTGAGATGACAAACTGTCCCCTGTTGCACAAATTCAATCACGACTGTGACTTCCCAGACTTAGCCTTCATGACCACTTTCTCTTTAGTGCGATCTTCGAGCATCTTAATCACGGGATCGATACCCTGTTGGCGAATTAGATTAGAGATTTCCGACTGCTTAGAAGACAGTAAGCTCACACCTTCGGCAACTAAATCAAATGCCTTCCACGAGTCATCCTTTAAACGGCGCGCCTTAAACAATAGTTTAATCGGTGGGCGACCGGCTTCGATGATCTGCACGTTTACATCGACCATTTTCTCTTTGCTGAAATCAATCCCAGGTGAGAATTCCACTTTTTGATTAGTATATTCAGTAAAGGCTTGAGCATAAGTAGAGATTAAATAACCTTCAAAAGCATTGACGAAACGATTGCGTTGCTCTTCGGTTGAATCCTTAAGATATTGGCCTAATACCTTATAAGAAGCGTATTTATAATCGACATAAGGCATGAGTTCTTCACGAACAATCACCTTTAAATGGTCTGAATTTGCGTCGATTAATGCTTTATCTTTGTGAAAACGATCGAAGGTTTTATTGGCAACGGCTTTCACCATGGCATACGGATCTGTCGTATCGACAACCACATCAGCGGCGACTGCGCTCGTTGCCCCTAAAACCATCACTAACGGCAATAAAAAACGAGATAAGTTTTTAAACATAGCGGTAACCCCTATTTATCCTTCGAACCCATACTATATAAGAACTGACCAATCAGCTCCTCCAACACTAATGCCGAGCGAGTGTCGTCAATCTTATCGCCGTCTTTCAGCATACTGACATCATCGTCGACAAAACCCGGTGTTAACCCTAAGAATTGTTCGCCCAACAAACCCGAAGTCAAAATGGCTAAACTACTGGTTTCAGGGAATTTATCGTAACGCTTGTCCATCACTAATGTGACCACAGCCACTAACTTAACTGGGTCTAAATCTATGCTGCTCACTCGGCCAACGACAACACCGCCAACCTTGACTGGCGAACGCACCTTCAAACCACCAATGTTGGTAAAATTGGCTTGTATGGTATAAGTGCTATCGCTGCTTTTCACTTCAATATTGGCGACGTTAAAGACTAAGACCAAAAAAGCGGCCAATCCTGTTAAAAGAAACACACCCACTAATAATTCAATTTTTCGTGTCAACATGTTCAGCTACCACTCTGTTAATCCATCTAACCTGTGTCGAAATCCGCAGTGTTCCGTTAGCGGCCAAACATCAGGGCTGTCAGTAAAAAATCCAATGCCAATACAGCGAGGCTCGACTGAACGACAGTCTGGGTCGTTGCACGGCTGATGCCTTCCGGATTTGGGATCACTTGATAACCGCGATATAACGCAATCCAAGTGACCACTACGGCAAACACACCACTTTTGATCAAGCAGTTAACTATGTCCTGACGCCATTCGACAGACGCCTGCAGAATCGACCAAAACGCACCACTGTCGATCCCTTTCCATTCCACGCCAACAAGGTGCCCGCCATAAATACCTACAGCGGTAAACATCAACGCCAGCAATGGCATACTGATCACTCCAGCCCAAAAGCGCGGTGCAATAATCTGCCTTAATGGGTCAATAGCCATCATTTCTAAACTGGAAAGCTGCTCAGTACTTTTCATTAAACCAATTTCAGCGGTTAATGCTGAACCCGCCCGTCCCGCAAACAATAACGCGGTAACAACTGGCCCCAACTCACGCAGTAAACTGAGCGCCACCATAGGACCTAAGCTTTCTTCAGTGCCAAAACCAACTAAGATGTTGTAGCCTTGCAGTGCGAGCACCATGCCGATAAAGAGTCCTGAGACTAAAATAATCACCATAGATTGCACACCGACCACATAAATCTGGCGCACTAATAATGGAAAACCTTTACGCACGCGTGGCCAGCGAAAAATCGCGCCCCACAGCATAAGGCCTGCACGGCCAAAGCCGAGCACTAGCTCAATCGCGCTGCGGCCTAAGTCGGCAATACTGTCGATTAACTTCACTTGCCAACTCCTTTTGCCATTAATTCTTGCTGGTAATCATTTGCCGGATAATGGAACGGCACAGGGCCGTCCGGAGCACCTTGAATAAACTGTTTCAGCTGCGGATTATCAGCGTACTTTAATTCTTCAGGGGTACCGTGGGCGATGACTTTTTTGTCAGCCACCACATATACATAATCGGCAATGCCAAGCACTTCATCCACATCGTGGGACACTACAATTGAAGTCAGATTCAGCGCATCGGATAACTCACGAATAAGCTTTACTAACACGCCCATCGATATTGGGTCTTGCCCTGCAAAAGGCTCATCGTACATCACCATTTCAGGTTCAAGCGCTATGGCTCTAGCCAATGCGGCGCGGCGTTGCATACCACCGGATAACTCGCTTGGCATCATCTGAGCTGCACCACGTAAACCTACGGCTTCAAGCTTCATCAGCACGATAGTGCGAATAATGTCTTCAGGCAGTCCAGAATGTTCACGCAGTGCAAACGCCACGTTATCGAACACATTAATGTCGGTAAACAGCGCGCCACTTTGAAACAGCATGCTCATCCGCTTACGCAGACTAAATAATTCATTGCGACTCACGCCATGGATATCGTGACCGTCGAATAAAACTTGTCCATGGTCAGGCGTTAATTGGCCGCCAATCAATTTCAACAGGGTCGTTTTGCCTATGCCGCTCGGCCCCATGATCGCCGTCACCTTGCCCCTTGGAATGGACAGGCTAATATCTTCATATATCACACGCTGACCGCGGCTAAACCCCAAATTACGGATCTCAACCAACGGCGTTTGTTCTTGAGTCATGCTTGATTCCGACATTTGCAAATGAGGTGATCCTAGTCTTCCTAGACTGACCAATCGAAGAGCCGCAAATTGTACGTAATTGCGCTTTAACCTACAACCGAATCGACACTATCGCCCTGCGATACTTTCAATTTGCCTCATTTACAGCGAAAATGCGCCCTAAGTTTTCACTCTGCACAGGTAAAATGTTACTTAATGTTTTCAACCTAGTTGCAGAATTGGCAGTATTGGCTAATTCGTTCGCACTTAGCTCACTCTTCGCCCACTTTTATCGGGGAGAGTCGATACGCAATTGCGCAATAGAGGCATCCCATAGGGTAATACCCGCTGCGATATGGGATAAATCCATTGAAATAAACGACAAAGACGATGATATTGCTCAAGACCTTCTGCCGCTAAACACGTTATTGTGCATGAATAGCTAACGCAGCTGAACTTGACGAGTCGGATCAATCGCTCTAGCCTGCCGCAATTGTTTTGCTGTTTTCGGTAATTAACCACAGCAATACATAAGCTAAATTGTCTGAAAACAAACTAATACTTGGCAGAAAGCCTATTACATATCATCTTTATCGCGTACCAAATTGTGCTATTCCAATCCCATCAATGGGGCGACAAAGACAATGCAAAAAGAGAGATAGACATGGTAGACAAATCACAACTGCGCCAATGGGGTTGTAAAGTTATCGACATTGAAAAGTCAGCCCTAGACAATCTTTATCAATATGTTGATTCGGCTGAATTTGCAGAAGCTTGCGAGTTGATCCTCAACTGCACAGGCAAAGTGATTGTCATGGGAATGGGCAAATCGGGCCATATCGGCAATAAGATTTCTGCCACCCTCGCCAGCACAGGAACGCCCGCATTTTTTGTGCATCCGGGTGAAGCCAGCCACGGCGATCTGGGTGTATTGGCCGATAACGATGTGATTTTAGCGATTTCAAATTCTGGTGAGTCGAGTGAAATCCTCACCTTAATGCCGGTCATCCAACGTATGGGCGTGCCTGTTATTGCGGTAACGGGTAAACCCGAATCGAATATGGCGCGATTATCTAAAGTGCATTTATGTATCGAAGTCCCAGAAGAGGCTTGCCCACTTGGACTTGCCCCAACGTCGAGCACTACCGCGACCTTAGTGATGGGCGATGCCATCGCCATTGCGCTACTACAAGCGAAAGGCTTTACCCGTGATGATTTTGCAATGTCCCATCCTGGCGGTGCTTTAGGACGCAAGTTATTGTTAAAAGTCTGCGATGTCATGCACAGCGGTGATGACTTACCGCTCGTTAACCACGATATTTGCATCACAGAAGCTCTGTACGAAATCTCCAAGAAAGGCTTAGGCATGACGGCGATTATCGATGATCAGCGCAAGCTGGTTGGTATCTTCACCGACGGTGATTTACGCCGCGTTATTGATGCCGAAGTGAATTTACGCACGACGCCCATTGCCGATGTGATGACCCGTAACTGCGTCACGATCACGGATAATGTATTGGCCGCCCAAGCACTGCAAGTGATGGACTCAAAAAATATCAACGGATTAATTGTTATCGATAAAGATCGCCATCCTATCGGCGCTCTTAACATGCTCGATATGGTAAAAGCAGGAGTCATTTAATGCCACAGCAAGGATTTTACGGCCCAATCAGTGATGATGTGTGGCAACGCGCGCAAAAGATTAAACTGTTAATCTGTGACGTCGATGGGGTGTTTTCCGACGGCCGTATTTACTTGAGTAATAGCGGCGAAGAGCTCAAAGCTTTCCATACCCGCGACGGCTATGGCGTGCGATCACTACTCACCAGCGGTTTCAACCTCGCCGTGATCACAGGACGTCAATCCAAAATCGTTGAAAACCGTATGACAGCCCTTGGTGTTACCCATATTTACCAAGGCGTAGACAATAAGTTCGAGCCCTATGAAGCATTGCTCGCACTTTATGGTGTCACCCCAGAAGAAGTGGCTTATATCGGTGATGATATTGTCGATCTCCCCGTGATGAATGTCGTCGGTTTAGCGGTCAGTGTTGCTGACGGCCACCCCTATGTACGCCAACACGCCCATTTTGTGACTATGCTCAATGGTGGCCACGGTGCACTGCGTGAACTCACAGATCTGTTACTCCTAAGTCAAAATAAATTCACTTCGGCCCATGGAATGAGTATATGAGTCGTGTGACACTCGCGATTATCGCTTTTTTTGGAACCGCACTAGCGCTTTACTGGCAGGTCCAGAACAAACACAGCGGTGATTCCGATAACAGAGTAAAAGATCAAAATACCCCAGATTTCATCGTTGAAGATCTGCGCAGTGTTGAGTTCAATGAGCAAGGACTAGTGAATAGCCGTGTGACGGCGAAACACATGGAACATTATGATTCAACGAATCAAACTTTCTTTACTCAACCTGTTTATCTTGTTTATCCAGACCAAGGTAAAGCACAATGGCAGCTCAGGGCTGATCAGGGCAAGCTAAACAAGGAAACTGGCAAGGTTGTATTAGAAAATAATGTTATTATCGATGCCATTAGCCCAGAAGAACCGATTCAGACCTTGTCCACCAGTTATCTGGAACTCGATCTCAACACTATGATAATGACCTCTGACCGTACCATTTACGTCACAGGGAAAGATTTTAATATTCAAGGCCAAGGCCTTTATGCCGACCTCAACGCGCAAGAAGTGCAATTGACCAGTCAGGTAGTAGGAACATATGAAGCAAAATAACGTATTACTTGCCAGCCTAATGCTAATTATGAGCATGAGTGCTTTCGCGAAAGTGGGCGACTTAAAGCAAGAAGTCAAAATTAAAGCTGTGAGCCAAACTGCGGATATCAAAAACAACCAGATCATCTTCTTTGGTCCAGTTGAAGTTACCCAAGGCTCAATAAAAATCCAAGCAAATGAACTGCGTGCATTTTCCGCTGAAGGTGAAAATAGCAAAACTTTGGTCGCCACAGGCAACCCTGCTACGTATAGCCAAATATTAGACGATGGTCGCCCAGCATCGGCAAGCGCGAAAGAAATTCGTTACGATATGGCAAGCCGCACCTTAACACTGAAAGGTATGGCGTCATTAGATCAAGCAGGTAGCCAAGTTACAGGCAATTTAATCCGCTATAACATGATTCAACAGAAATTGATGGCCGAGAGTACTGGCAGTGGTGACGATCGCGTGATCACTATTATTCAGCCTGAAAACTATCAAGATGATGCTAAATCAGACGCTCCGGCGGATAAACCTGTAAAAAAGCAGGACTCTAAATGACCCAAATCACCTTAAGAGCACAAAATCTGGCAAAAAGTTACAAGAGTCGCCAAGTGGTTAAAGACGTCAGTCTGACGGTAAAAACCGGTCAAGTCGTTGGCCTACTCGGTCCAAACGGTGCCGGTAAAACCACGACCTTTTACATGGTTGTCGGGCTAGTGAAGAGCGATAAGGGGCATATCTTTATCGACGATGATGATTTAACCGCAGATCCTATGCATCTGCGTGCCCGCAAAGGCATAGGTTACTTACCGCAGGAAGCCAGTATCTTTCGTAAGCTAACTGTTCATGACAACATCATGGCCGTACTGCAAACTCGTAAAGAACTTAAAAACGAAGAACGAGAAGAAGAACTAGAACATCTGCTCGAAGAGTTTCATATCACCCACATCCGTGACAGCCAAGGCATGTCATTGTCGGGTGGCGAACGTCGTCGCGTCGAAATTGCGCGGGCTTTAGCCGCTAATCCTAAGTTCATTTTGCTCGATGAACCGTTTGCCGGCGTCGATCCTATTTCGGTTATCGACATCAAGAAGATTATCGAACAACTCAAAAGTCGCGGCCTTGGCGTACTGATCACAGACCATAATGTCCGCGAGACATTAGATGTATGTGAACATGCTTATATTGTGAGTCACGGAAACCTGATTGCCGAAGGAACTCCAGCAGAGATCTTAGACAATCAGCAAGTTAGGGCTGTGTACTTAGGTGAACAATTCAGGCTATAGTTAATCGAGCGAAGCCAATGGAGGCAATTTATACCGCCATTGGGCTTCACTCAAGATAATAATAAGCGACCTCATCTAACAATAATAACGTAGGGATCAGCGGTAACATGAAAGCGTCACTCCAGCTCAAACTGGGTCAACAGTTAACCATGACGCCACAACTACAACAGGCTATACGTCTGTTGCAACTGTCGTCACTGGAACTGCAGCAAGAGATCCAGCAAGCATTAGATTCTAATCCCCTTCTCGAGCTGGAAGAGGATCAATTCGACGCCACTAAAAACCCTGTAAACCAAACGCTATCCGATACGGATTTCAGTGAATCTAGCACTCTGCCACCAGAAAAAGACAGCTCCACCATAGACACGGCAGAGTCGCTAACCAAAGAATCCATGCCCGATGAGCTCCCCATGGACACCACATGGGATGAAGTGTTTACCGCCTCCCCAAACTCAGGCCCCGGCGGCAGTCGTGAAGACGATATGCCCTTCCAAGGCGAGACCAGTGAAGGTTTGTACGAACACTTAGAATGGCAAAAAAACCTCACGCCGTTTTCTGAAACCGATTTAGCCATTGCCACCGCCATTATTGATGCCATCGACGATCAGGGCTATCTCACCCAAAGCACTGAAGAAATTCTCGAAGCCATGGGCAATCCTGAAGTTGAGCTTGACGAAGTCGAAGCCGTACTCAAGCGTATTCAGCATTTTGATCCCATAGGCGTTGCCGCCCGCGATTTAAGTGAATGCCTGTTGATCCAACTGTCGCATTTCGCCGCTGATACTCCCAACCTAGAAAACGCCCGTATGCTGATCAAAGATCATTTAGATCTGATCGCCGCCCGAGACTTTAGGTTATTGATGCGTAAGACTAAATTAAAAGAGGATGAATTAAGGGATGGTATAGCACTTATCCAAACTCTCAATCCTCGCCCAGGTTTGTTGATCACACCCAATAATGACGAATACGTTATCCCAGATGTGTCTGTGTCGAAGAAAAATGGCCGCTGGGTCGTTGAGCTTAATCCTGACTGCATGCCCAAAATCAATGTAAATCAACATTATGCTTCTATGGCACGCAGCACAAAAAACCAAGCCGATAGCCAATTTATTCGCGGCCATCTGCAAGAGGCTAAATGGTTTATTAAGAGTCTAGAAAGCCGTAACGACACTTTGCTTAAAGTTGCTAATTGCATAGTGCAATATCAGCAAGGTTTCTTTGAGTATGGTGAAGAAGCCATGAAGCCTATGGTGCTTAACGATATTGCTGAAGCGGTAGAAATGCATGAGTCCACCATCTCACGGGTCACAACTCAAAAATACATGCATACCCCTAAGGGACTTTTTGAACTAAAATACTTCTTCTCTAGCCACGTCGGTACTGACGATGGTGGTGAGTGCTCATCCACAGCAATCAGAGCCTTTATAAAGAAACTGGTGGCAGCGGAAAACCAGAAAAAACCATTAAGCGATAGTAAGATGGCACAACTTCTGGCAGAACAAGGGATCAACGTAGCCCGCAGAACCATTGCGAAGTACCGAGAGGCTATGCTTATTCCACCTTCTAATCAGCGTAAAAGTTTATAACCTACAGTGGATATCGGAGGACGTTTCTATGCAAATAAACCTAAGTGGGCACCATATCGAAATTACCGAATCGTTACGTGCATATGTAGAAGAAAAGTTTTCAAAACTTGAACGCCATTTCGAACAGATCAATAATGTGCACGTTGTGCTCAATGTTGAGAAAATGCAACAGATTGCTGAAGCGAGAATAAACCTCATAGGTGGTGAAGTTTTTGCTACTTCAGAGCATGCTGACATGTATGCCGCTATAGACGCCCTGATTGACAAGCTTGACCGTCAGGTTATTAAACACAAAGAGAAGTTAACAAAACACTAATAATGGAACTTTGTACCATACTGCGGCCGGAGTGCACTACCTGCGCCACTCCGGGCAGCAAGAAAAAGGTACTGGAACTCATCAGCGACTTAGTCGCTGCCCAGTACCCGACCCTCTCATCTCAAGAGATATTCGAAAGCCTAGTGGCGCGCGAAAAGATGGGGAGCACAGGTATAGGTAACGGCATCGCCATTCCACATGGTCGACTAGCCGATATAGATCAGCCCATTGCCATACTAATTAAGTGTGAAGAGCCGATAGCATTTGATGCTATCGATAAGCAACCTGTTGATATTTTATTTGCACTACTGGTGCCTGCAGACCAATGTCAGCAGCACTTAAGTACCTTGTCTTGCATGGCCGAAAAGCTGAGCGACAAGCAAATATTAAAGCAATTACGCAAGACGCATGATGAAACGGAACTCTATCAGGTAATCACTGGATGAAACTGGTCATAGTGTCGGGCCGCTCAGGCTCAGGCAAATCTGTCGCCCTTAGGGTACTCGAAGATCTCGGCTATTATTGTGTCGATAACCTTCCCTTGCCATTGATTGGCAGTTTGCTTGAGCAACTCAAAGGCAGTAACGATCTCGTCGCCATCAGTGTCGACGTGCGTAACATGCCTGAGCAGGATAAGGTCTTAGTAAAACAACTCGCTAGCCTACCTCCAGATACTGAGTTAACGAGCTTCTTCCTTAACTCCAGCGATAAAATTCTGCTCAAGCGTTACAGCGAAACCCGCCGTTTGCATCCTTTGTCGAAGAGCCGAGTGTCTTTGCAAGAAGCGATAAAGCTGGAGGGGAAACTGCTCGAGCCTATGTCAAAACTGGTCGATCACTACATAGATACGTCGAATCTGAATATCTATGATTTAAGCGACCAAGTCAGACAAATTCTCCTTGGTAGTGTCGATAAAGAACTCGTGATCAACTTCGAGTCCTTTGGCTTTAAGCACGGAATGCCCACCGAAGCAGACTTTATGTTCGATGTACGCTTTCTGCCCAATCCCCACTGGGAGTTGGCGCTGCGGCCATTGACTGGCTTAGATGAACCCGTGGCTGAATTCTTAAATCGCCAACCACTGGTCAATAAGTTCATCTGGCAAATCGAAAATTTACTGGAGACTTGGCTGCCGCACCTCGAGCGTAACAATCGCAGTTATTTAACTGTGGCCATTGGCTGCACAGGTGGACAGCACAGATCGGTTTACGTCGCAGAGCAATTGGCCAAACGCTTTAGTAACGGTAAACATAAAGTGTATGCCCGTCATCGAGAGCTCAACAATGCCAAAGCTTGAACGTCAGATAACCATCTGTAATAAGCTCGGTTTACATGCCCGTGCCGCCACTAAGTTGGTGGTACTGGCTTCCGAGTTTGATGCGACCATCACCTTAATCCAAGGCGATAAACAAGCATCGGCCGCCAGTGTGCTTGGCTTACTGATGCTTGAAACTGGCATGGGTAAGACCATCAAGCTTATCGCCGAAGGCCCAGATGCAGAGCCGGCTCTCGATGCCATTTGTGCCTTAATCGACGCTAAGTTTGACGAAGCCTGTTAGTTTCACTTCACACTAAGCACTTCATCGTTAGTTTCACTTCATGTCTAGTTTAAAAAACTTGCCATTCACACATGGCAAAACATTTGTCGCTCGACGATACAAGCCACAGGCGATTACACTAGCGGTCATTGCGCTGGCGCTGGCCTTACCTTAGCCGTCTTAATCTGTGTCATCGACTGACGCTTAGTCACCGTAAAATCCTAGCCCAACACTAAGATCTCAAACCAATTTGCCGCACAATGGAGGACAAATGCCCGTAGATAATGCAGAAAACGATCACACCGGACATAGTCTTGACCAGTTAAACCAAGCGCTTAGCAGCGGCATGTTCGTACACGTGCGCAATATGCTGCAAAAAATGGCCGCCTCAGATATCGCGCTGATCTTAGAATCATCACCGCCAAGTGCCAGACAAGTACTGTGGCAGCTCATCGATCAGGAACAAATAGGCGACATACTCGATGAGTTGAGTGAAGAACTCAAAGACCCACTGATCCGTAGCATGAGCCCTGAGCGAGTCGCGAAAGCGACAGCAAGCATGGACACCGACGATCTCGCCTATATTCTGCGAAGTCTTCCCGACGCCGTTTACAAACAAGTGTTGCAGTCGATGACGGAGCAAAATCGCCTGAGGGTAGAACAAGCCCTATCTTATCCAGATGAGACCGCCGGCAGCTTGATGAATACAGATACAGTCACCTTAAGACCCGATGTGAATATCGATGTGGTGCTGCGCTATCTTCGGCAAAGGGGCAACCTACCCGACACCACAGATACCTTATATGTGGTCGACAAACAGGACAAAGTCCTTGGCGGTGTTAGGCTGGCAGATCTGCTGACTTGCGCGCCAAGCACCACAATTCGCAATATCATGGATCCCAATATTCAAAGTATTCCTGTGAGCATGTCCGACAGCGAAGTCGCGCAGAAATTCGAACGCAATGACTGGGTATCGGCACCTGTCGTCGACAGTGATGGTAAGCTGCTCGGGCGTATCACAATCGATGACGTAGTCGATGTTATCCGCGAAGATGCTGAACATTCCATGATGGGTATGGCGGGGATGGACGGAGATGAAGATACCTTTGGTCCTGTGCTAAAAAGTACCCTACGTCGCTCACTCTGGCTCACGATTAACTTATTCGCCGCCCTGCTCGCATCGTCGGTCAGCAATATGTTTGAAGGCACTATTGAGCAATTTGCCACTATCGCCATCCTAATGACGATTGTCCCTAGCATGGGCGGTGTTGCCGGTAATCAGACCTTAGCGCTCGTGATCCGTGGTATTGCTTTAGGCCATATAGGCCAAAGCAACGCTCGCTGGCTTATCGGTAAAGAGCTATCGATTGGTTTTCTCAATGGTTTGATGTGGTCGATTTTAGTCTTTGTCGCCGTGTGGCTATGGAAGGATGATATGGCACTGGCGGGATTAATTGGTAGCGCCATGCTGATCAACATGACAGTAGCTGGGCTTGCAGGTGCGAGTATTCCATTGATTTTAAAAAGACTTAAAATCGATCCTGCCCTCGCTGGCGGTATGGTGCTCACCACAGTCACTGACGTGGTTGGCCTGTTCGCCTTCCTCGGGTTAGCGACGCTCTACCTGATGAACTAACGCTTTAACAGTTTGAGCTAATAACAAAAACGGCACCTCAAAGGTGCCGTTTTTTATCCCGCTGGAAAACTAAAGAAGGCTATTTTGCCGGAGGTTGAAAACCATAACTGCTCAGAATCGCTTGGCCTTTTGTCGATAGAATAAACTCAGCTAACGGCGTAGCGGCAGTATTAGCGCCTTGTAAAACCAGTAAACCATAGTCGGCACCCACGGCGAGTTCCTGCGGTAAATCGATGATTTGTAAACTCGGCACTTCTTTTTTAGCCAGCACAGCATTAGTGCAATAGGTTAAAAAGATATCCGCTTGCTTGTTTTCCATCACCCAGCCATAGGGGTTGCGATCTTTAGGCGGTTTAACGCTCTCAGGGCCGCCCGTCAGTTGTAATGCCTTGGTCTCTAACGCGGCTTTCGCATTGGGTTTTACCGCTTCGGCCTTAGCAAAAACGGCCCAGGCATAATCACCCGCGGGGTCGGCTTTCGGGGTTGAGGTGCCGACTTTAATCTTAGGATCTAACAAGGTATCGAGTAACGTCGAACTCGTCACCTGAACTGTGTCTTGAGCAACAGCGCAGAGTTGATTACGGGCAAACATTTGCACCGCTTCGCCCTGACCCGAATCCACTAATGCCTGTGGATGTTTCATATTCGCCGAGGCAAAGATATCGACTTTCTCGCCCTCTTGAATACGTTTTAACAATAAACCTGAGGGCGCATATTGCGCTACAACACTCATTTGCGACTGTGCTTGATAAGCAGCAATAATATCACTCATCGCAGCCTTTAAACTGCCTGCGGCGCGCAGTTCTATCGGCGCGGCTCCTGTGGTCACTTCGGCTTTCATCGGCACTCCTTGTACAGCAGTCACCATGATGACAGGACTTAAACTCAAGGCTATTAACACATTTTTACTTATCATAGTCATATTCTCCTTTAGGCACTAAAAGTCATTCTTGTGACTTATCCCCATACAGAACGTGAAATCGATAAAGGGATCAAGCTGAAGTCATCCCAAGGTAATTAGCAGTGATATGTTTGTGGTGCTGGTCACTCAAGGTGCGCTTCATAAAGGACAAATTGTCTAATTGAAGCACGGCAAGCTAATCACTCAATTAGCCCACCACTGAAAACAAAAAAGTCGCCCAAGGCGACTTTTTCAGCGAGAACTTAGTGCTTAGACCAGACTATTTACCCGTTGGTATTAGTACGATCTCAACGCGGCGGTTTTGTGCTCGGCCATTTGCATTGGCATTTGATGCAATAGGACTCGCTTCACCCATACCTTTTGATTTTACACGGGCAGAGGCAACGCCTTTATTCATCAAGTAATTACCCACTTCGCTAGCACGGACCTGTGACAGACGTAAATTGTAAGAGTCTGAACCACTGCTGTCGGTATAACCTAATATGTTGAGCTGCGTTTTGCTGTATTCCTTGGCCACAACCGCCACTGAATTCAGCACGCGTTTAGCACCGTCGCTTAACTCGGTTTGATCTACGCCGAAGGTCACTTCATTAGGCATATTCAAAATGATGTTATCGCCGTTACGGGTCACACTCACGCCCGTTGAGGCTAATTGTTGGCGTAATTTGGTCTCTTGCACATCCATATAATAACCAATACCACCACCGACGGCAGCGCCCGATGCAGCACCAATTAAGGCGCCTTTACCGCGGTCGCTCTTGCTCGAAGATACCACTCCAATTGCGGCACCCGCGACGGCACCAATCAATGCGCCACTGGTCGCTTTAGCGGTTTGTTCTTCGTTTGAATAGGGATTGATTGTTGTACAACCCGATGCAACTAGCGCGGTCGTCAATACCACTATGGCTAACAGGGATGGTTTAGATTGCACTGCCTGAAAACACTTCATCATTTATAACCTCTTTATATGATTGATGACTGTGAATACCGCTCAAAAGGGCAAGAAATATCACGTCCATTAGGTAATACGAATGACCTAGGGATTGCCACAAAGCAGGCAGTATATAAGCAATTGCGCTGGAGACAATCCTTTATCCATCTTCAATTATGCTAATCCAGATTTTAGTCAGCAAAGATACAGATTTCGGGCTTCAATCATGGCTTAGACCGCCCTGCTCCATATCAAGCCAATGGCACCGAAATAGTGCGCCTTGCACCTTTTTTGGCAGCACTAAAAAATCACGCCGTTTTAATCGAATATACAAGCCAATGATTTTAAACATTAAAATAAAAATTAGAATATTGGCACGAATTTTACATACTACTAAGTGAGTAGACAGTCAGACGCGGTAGAAATCGCCGAAAACTCAAGTCGACTTCAACAGGATTAATCCAAATTAAATGGACCTATCGAGACAGAAAATGCACTCGAGTATTTAGGGTCATAAAGGAGGAAGTATGAAAACAGTCATGAACTTTATCGCACTATGTCGCCACGAATGGATTTGTCTGCGCCACCTAGGTCTGAGCCTGTGGGATTTAGAACAGCGTCAATATCATCAATAAAAGGCAACGCAAACGGTCATATTTTGGTTCGAAGGCAGTAAAAGAGGGAACGCTCATGGGAATCGCAGAAAATAGTCTCAAGCTACATGTTATCACCGAGGTTAAAGTACAAGGTCGCTTACTGTCGGATGTTGCACGTCAATACGGTTTATCTGCCAAGGCAGTCTACCAATGGGTGCGAGAAAGCGATCTGCAACCCCAGCAAAGAGAATGCGCATTAATGAGTGAGATTGCCCAGCTACAGAAAAAAATTAAACAGCTCAATCAAGAGCTACGCACGATAGGTTAGCCTGTACAACAAGCTAAACGTGCCCGAATAGACAAGGCCGGACGAGATTGCATATCGCCCTGCTGATAACGCTAACGATGTAAAAGATGTGCTAACAACAATAATAACAGCGCCCTTTTTAGTCCGGCCTTGTCGTCCAAATTGATGAACCCAGCGAAGATTGGGAAATAGTATTAACAGCAACAAACGGATAGGGACAATGCAAAAGTTTCGGCAAGACTAGGGAGGGAGTTATCTCCCCCAAGATCAAATATGTGAATTGTGCTCCCCCAAGTCATGAACATATTTCTCTCTCTGGCCTTGTCATTTTATTCACAGGATCAATGATGATCCAGCACTGCAATGAGTGTAGTGCGCCAAGGAAGGCCGTGATTGGTATTACATAGATTGACTGAAGAGTGACCAAGGTTTCGGCAAGGATTGAGGGAGTTATCTTCCCCAAAGATTAAATATGTGAATTGTGCTCCCCCAAGTCATGAACATATTTCTCTCTCAGCTCTTGTCCTTTTATTACACTGTTCGATGATTGCTAGCTTGTTTGTAGCAACAAGGATGGCCCCAGCTTCCATAGGGGATTAAGCCAAGGATTGGCTAACGCAAAAAATTAAATAACAATAATAAAATCAACAATAAAAATAATAATCCACTTAATTTTTAGCATAAAAAAGACGCTACTTTGAGCGTCTTTTTTATGGGTGAAAAACAACGACTGACGATTAATAGTCTTCTTCGTTTGCCTCTTGGATCCGCTGCTTACGCTCTTGTGCCTCTTCAAAGGCCGCTTGGATTTCTTCCAAGACCGCACTAACATCGGCTTCGACCAGCACTTCGGTAAACTCACCCGTTAATGGTGTTTCAGGCTTCAATTCACCGGCTTCAAACAAGGCCCAAATTTCTTTGGCGTATTGTGTTTTTAACAGCTCAGGAGCATACAAACCATAGTATTGAGTCATGTTATTCACATCACGCGCTAACATCCATTTAGCATGGTTATTTGCAGCGGCATCGACGGCCTGAGGTAAGTCGATAATCACTGGCCCTTCACTGTCAACTAACACGTTAAACTCAGACAAGTCACCGTGCACTAACCCCGCACAGAGCATACGTTTGACATAGGTCATCACCAACGCATGATCCTTCAAGGCTTTTTCTGCCGACATACTAACATCGTTTAATCTCGGCGCGACATTGCCCTCGGCATCCGTCACTAACTCCATCAGCAACACGCCATCGAAACAACCATAAGGCGTTGGCACACGCACACCCGCATTCGCTAAACGGTAAAGTGCTTCAACTTCAGCATTTTGCCAAGCTTCTTCCTGCTGATCGCGGCCAAATTTAGACCCTTTTTCCATCGCGCGCGCGCGACGACTGTTACGGACTTTTCGACCTTCTTGATATAACACAGCTTGCTTAAAACTGCGCTTGTCCGCTTCTTTATAGACTTTGGCACAGCGGATATCATCACCACTGCGTACAACGTACACAGTCGCTTCTTTACCGCTCATTAACTGGCTAATGACCTCATCGACCAGTCCTTCATCAACCAGGGGTTGGATTCGTTTCGGAGTTTTCATAGCGCCCTTATACCTTACTTAGGCATGATATGGAATACTGCGGGCAAATCTTCATACAAAAGCGGTCTCCAGCGGAAGTTTGATGAATATAGTTTAGGATTATTAAACGAATTTTAAGTAAAAACTAATGCACTTGCGTGTTAAACACAATACCAGATTTACTCAGCGCGTTGGCAAAGAAAGAGACTGAAAATACCGCTTTAACTAAAAGAATATTCTTTTATGCTCACCCCAGTAAAACCAGACTCAAAACGACAAGCCATATTCCGCGCCGAATATGCCAATCCAAGCCAGTTGAAATAATACCCATAGCTAAATTGGTGCAGGAACTTAACTCAAACAAACAAGGCAATCACACTGCCCACGGTCGCCGCCGCTTTCAATATTTGGCCTGCACTGTAATAAGTGTCGTTTGAACTCTTAACGTCATCTACATCATCCGCACTAGGCTCAGATATTTTACTCCTTGCAGTGCCATCAAAACTGACCTCAGCTTTGGGAGCCGCCAGCCCTAATGCACCATAGGTAAAGGATTTAAGTCCGCTTGGCTCGGCGGTATCAAGGGATTGATGAGCCGACTTAACTGCCGGTAATGAAGCAGAATACGCAGATGAAATAAGTGAAATCATAGCGAGCACCAAAGCAGACATTTAAAGTGTTAACCACAAACTAACACAATATCAGCTGGTTATCATGCATTCATCCGCTAAACTGTGATGGATTCTACCCAACAAAACGCATCTATGACCGTATAAATGGCGGTATATATAGCTAGATCTCCCCCATAAGAGCCTTTATCCTAAACGCCACAACATATAGAGAACTTATCCATGCACTATCCCAGCATTTTCCTCGCACTTTCAGTCTTATCCCTGACTCAATGCAGCAGCTTATCTATTGAAGAATGCGCCAATAGTGATTGGTTTTCCCTTGGGCTTGCCGATGGCAACCGTGGGACAAGTTCTGGGCAATTAAATCAATATCAAAAAGATTGTCGTGAATTTAATCTCACTGTCGATACCGCGCAGTGGAAACAAGGATACCAGCAAGGGTTAGCCAGTTACTGCGTGCCAGAAAATGGCTACCGCGTGGGCTTAGCGGGAGAAAGTTATTATGGGGTTTGCAGTAATAACCAGTTTGTTGAGCGCTATAACCAAGGCCATCAACAATACCTGACCAACAAACGTTTAACTGAGATTGCCGATCGCTTAAATACCATAGAGAGAGAAATAAGCAGTCTTGATGGCAAGATCAATAATCTCACCGACAAGGCTGACTTATTGAAACAGAAAAACAGCCTACTCAACGAAAAAAACCAACTGTTAGATGAAAGATCTCGCCTACGCAGACCTGATATGCGCTTCGAATTTAGATTTTAAGCCATAAAAAACACTGAACCCAATAAGGACTCAGGGCGTTAGCTTCGCAGCTCGTTATTTTTGCGGTATTCCACTACTTGTAACCTTGAACATTTGACCCAAAGCGACCAATTTAGACTTTCTAAACGCAGGCGAGCGCAGAAAAAACACATAGTAGAGTAGGCTCGCGGACGTCCATGCTATGGCTAAACTCCATAAATCATGACTCAAGAAGTGGGCGCCGCGTAACTCTTGGCCAATGCCAAATACTAGGCCTAAACTCAAACCAAAGATTAATCCAAACTTAGCTAAATGCGGGCGATACTCACGCAGCACGTAATACAAGGCAACCCAAGCAAACCCGCCGCTGGCATGGCCACCAGGGAAACATTGACCAAACTCAGCACTTTTAGGTAAACGAGAAAACAAGGATGAATGTATCATATGGCCGCCAAACTCAATCACATCCCACGGGCAGGTCATGTGAGTAATGCTTTTGCCAATTCGGACCAGCAACACACTCGCCAATACGCTACTAAATAGGTAAATCAGGCCCTTACGGTACGGTTTTACCCTGTCACTTCGAAAACTAAAGGCAATGCCGACTACGACACTCACCGCCAACAAGATGACAAAGTTACGCCCAGTGACATGCAGTAAATCTTCGGTCAACCAATATCCTCTCAATGGCCAAGAGTCGATACCTCCTTGCCAATGAAATAACAAAGTCGCGACTTTCATATCAGCGTGAGTCCATTCAAGCCCCACTATGATCACTGCAAACACTAAAAGCGGCGTAATTAAATGCCCCTTAGCAAAATCCATAAATGTCATCATAACTTTATCTTTCAGATAGTTATTCACTAATAAATCCAAAAATCAGAACATTTAGTGTTAGAGTACCGTTGAATTCTTACCTAACACTTAAGAGATCTAACAGCGCAGCATTTAAGATAGAACCGAGATTTTGCAGTAACTAAATTTATCGAAAAGACTCACATCATGAGTAAAAAGACTATAGTTTATGCATAGTATCGCGCCTCTAGGACTGAGCATTCATGCCATACAACCTCGCCATTAACCAGTCTCAAAAAGATCGTTTATTTGCCGACATTGCGATCGACACAGACAAAATCGTTGTTCCCCAAGAAATGGTTGATAACTGGCAACAAACCTTAGATTTGCTCTCTGAATTAGTCGACACCCCCGCCGCTTTGATCATGCGTGTCCATCAAACCGATATTGAGGTCTTTACCTCGAGCCGCACTCTAGGTAATCCCTATAAAAAACATGATAAAGACAGTTTAGGCCACGGGCTTTACTGCGAAACAGTGATCAAAGAAGGTAAGGAACTCCACATTCCTAACGCCCTAAAAGATAAAAACTGGGACAAAAATCCTGACATTAAACTCGGCATGATCGCATACTGTGGTTTACCTTTACGTTGGCCAGATGGCAGTGCCTTTGGTACTATCTGCATGCTCGATAGCCAAGAGCATAATTACCCCCAATCTTTTCGCAGCTTACTCGCTCGGTTTCAAAATGGTATCGAAGCTAACCTAGTCACTCTCTATCAACAGGCTAAGCTACAACTGCACAATCAGCAGCTTGAGCAAAAAGTACAACAGCGCACCCATGAACTCGCCGAACTTAGCGGCAAGCTCATCAAAGAAATCGAAAACCGCACCTCCACCGAAACCTCACTGGAATACCATAAAAGCTACGATCCGCTCACGGGATTACCCAACCGCATCAATTTGATTAATAGTCTGTCGATCATGCTCGAAGAAGTGAATCGCAAAGAAAAGATTTCAGTACTCTATCTTGGGCTGCGTAATTTCAAATCCATCAACGACAGTTATGGTTACCTGATTGGCGATAAAATTCTCACTATTCTCAGCCAACGTTTACAGCACTATACCGATGAAAATACCTTTATCGCCCGCATCGCCGGCGCCGAATTTGTGATTATTCAAGCCCACAAACCTTCAAATAACGAAACCAATAAACTCATCAATAAAGTGCTTAACTGCTGTAACACGCCCTTTGGTGTGGCTGATTTTGTAATCACGATTCCCTCGAGCATGGGCATAGCACAAGCGCCTATGGATGGTATCGATGCCGCCATCCTGCTGCAAAAAGCCGGAGCGGCCATGACGATCAGCAAGGCTGATGGCTCAACTCACAGCTTCTTTAATCAAGATACGCAAGCCGCTTTAAACCTACGCTATCAACTGGAATCCCACTTGGTCGATGCGCTGAACAAGAACGAATTAAGTCTGCATTACCAACCCTTTATTAACTTAAAGACGAAGCAAGTGATTGGTGCCGAAGCCCTGCTGCGCTGGCATAATCCCATCCTTGGCAATGTCGCCCCAGACAGATTCATCGCCTTAGCTGAACGTAATGGCCAGATTATCGATATTGGCAATTTTGTATTGCATACCGCGCTGTCTCAGGCGGCAAAATGGTGTCGCGAGGTAGGCCAAGAGTTTAAAATCGCCATCAATATTTCCCCTTTGCAAATGCGCAATCCCCGCTTTAGCGAACACATAGCCGACTTACTCACCCTCTATCAATTGCCCCCCACCGCCTTAGAACTTGAAATTACCGAAGGCATGCTGATGCAGGATGAACACATTGCCCACAATGCCATCCAAAAACTACAAGAACTCGGTATCCGCATCTCCCTAGATGATTTTGGCACAGGCTACTCATCCTTAAGTTATCTACAAAAATACTCTTTCGACACCTTAAAAATCGATCGCTGCTTTATTAGTAAACTAGAAGAAAACGAACAAGATAGGGAGCTCACTAAAGCGATTATTGCCATTGGTAAGAAACTGAACTTGGAAGTGATCGCCGAAGGCGTAGAAACCCTAGAACAAGATGCCTTTATTCGTCACGAAGAATGCGACTTAGGCCAAGGCTATCTCTACGGTAAACCCATTACCGCAACACAGTTTGAGCAGGCATTTATCCATAAAAAAGAGCATTAAGTTCATCCTTAATGCTCTTTTTTATTTCGCGAATTAAAACCGACTGAATAATGCTACGTGAATAGTCATTTCCACAGAATGTTATAACTCACATTTGTACAAAAGTGAGCTAGTTTTTTTACTCTAATTCGTGGAGTTCGGATTAAAATTTCTATGGGTTATCACCTTACAAACGCAAGCCAACTGTTTTACGTCCGTTTAAGCAACTTATTATGTTCTCTTGCTAACCACCACAAAAATAAGATTGCTTGTAATCCCGAAATACCTGCATAAAACAAAAACAATTCAATTTTCATAGAAGGTAGTGAAATCAGAATACCGAAAGCTAGAATCCCTAAAAAATAACACCATTTATTCTGATTAAAGAACTTTACTGCCACCCAATGCACAGGAAAGCCAATTAACATCCATCCAATAATTGAGAATATAAAATAGAACACTAAAACAAAACGTATTGATCCATAGAAGTATTTAAAATCCATTGTTATTAAGTCAGATTCATTACTCCAGTAAACCAGCATAATTGGAACAAAACATATTGCTATAGCAATAAACACGGCTCGTAAAAAGTGCTCCAAATTCACAACCTCTCCCTGAGAACATAACGCCGCAAGCGGCGAGCGTTAGCGAGTCCAGCACCGAAGGTGCGATGCTGACTTGCCTTGTTAACTTTTTGCATACTCTACAACTAAAGACAGCGGGAACAAAAAAATAGCTGCCAACAAGAAATAACAACAAAGATAAAACACTCCGTAATAAACTGAATTTGTTATCTTACAAGCTAACTCCAATCTACGGGTGCCTAGCAGAGATGGAAAATAACTAGAGAACAGATTAATCGCATCAGCATTCTCTTCAAAGAGTTTCACTAAGAAAAGCCTTAGCGTTGTGATAGTCATTACCATCCCTGCAAGGACAAAGGTAAAAAATAATAACCACTCAGCCATTTCAAAAGCTGTAACACCAACGAATGCAGCAAGAACAAGTAACATAGTGCCGATAACCCACCAGCGATAATAGCTTGCCGCCTTTTTTGTAAGGGCCTGATAGCAAAATTTAAGCGGTGCTTGAGGGTGCATAGTTCTTCCATAAAGTTAACGCCCGCAGCACGCGCGGCTTTGTAGTGAAGGCGGAGCTGCAACGAAAAGGCCGTCGCTGTGCCTGCGATTGTTAGGCATTTCTACTTCCGGCCCCTCGAAATATAGTCGGCATATTCATCTTGAATCATAAACTCGTTCAATAACCTTTCAGATGATCCTGCGAATCGTTGCTCAATAAACTCTATCGCTTGGCCAAATGAAGTGAATGATTTGACCTCATTGGCATCCTCTAGCTCTAGGTCTGGATCTAATGGACCAAACTCATAAATATTAAGGAATGATTCATCACCCAAATCAGCAGTTTCGTAAACTGAAACATCTATTTCGGATTTGGGACCTCGAACGCTTAGCCACTGAATACCAGCACGGCCATACCGTTCACAGCCACCAAGAAAGCACTCAACTGCTTTCCCTCGCTTAAGCGCCGACTCGGCTTCTTGAAGATTAAGGTATCTACGGCTCATTGTGTATGCCTCACGCCGCGCAGCGGAAAATTTGTCCGACAGCAGCGCCTTGTTAACTGCAGAACTCAATTCTATAGCCTCTGACTGTACTGTATTTTAAATCATTAAATGTGTCGCATATAACGGAACCATCAAAGAAACTAGATGCTTCATTTGTTTTCCCTTTAGTTCCGAGACCAAGTACAAGCCGCTGCAGCACTGGCAAACTATTATTTAGCTCAGAAAACAATACAGGATCTATCTTCGAATTAATTACAGCCAATTCGTTAATTGAGCTGCCTTTAATACCTGACAAAGAGGAAAGTCCATTCATGGTATCCATGACCAAGCTCTTAAGGCGCTTTAGATTGGAAACATCTGGAATGGATGTAACTTGCTTTAGAGTACTTAAATGCAATATCTCAAGACATGTCAGGTTTTCCAGGGCACTTAGGTCGTGTAATTTCTTTACCCAAAGTATTTCTAGGCTTGTTAACTTAGATAATCCTTTAATAGCATTTAGGTCTTCAAATGTGCCGAAACCCAAATATAAACTTTCTAAATTACTCAGACTAGCAACATGCTCTATTTGTTTTTCTTGATACCCTGAAAGGGTTAGGTCTCTAAGGCTAGTGAGCGTAGCTATAGAATCGATATCTTTCTTATTTTTGACCAAACTCAGAGAATTTAACTTATTCAGATCTGATAGAGGCCTTAAAGATACAGTTTTTTTATTAAGCTCTCCCAGACTCAAAAACTATATTTCGTTTACATGCTCAGCAATAGCATCAATACTTGTTAGCGCAGGAAGAAAAATCTCTAAAGCTCTAATGCCCGAATAGTGTTTCAGGAAATCTAAACTGTAATCGTTACCCGCAGACCATGTAGGACCAAAAGCACCACCTAAGTATGATAGAGATATACCATCGATTTTTCCTTGGCGTATTTCATCCGCGATAGATGAATGTTCTTCATCGCTCAAATTGTCGGCTATCTTTTTTAGTTTTACGCGCATAATCTCAATTCTAGGTAGCAGTTAACGTCTTAGTATTTATGCGCTGCGCTGTTTGCAGGGCATAAATCGCTTGTTGACTAAATCTCAAATATGGCCACTGCCACATCCATGTAAATGGGTATAAATGATGCTATAGGAATTTGCTTTTTTGCGGTAGCGGTTTTTTATACAGTTTGATGGGTAATCACTTGATATTGTTTTAGCTTTCTCATTTTTCGCGCTTATTTTTTGCTGATCAATCGCTATCTAACGACTCAAAACTCCAAGGAATACACCTCCACTCGGAGTTGCCGCAGGGCGAATAGAGCTCTTGATTTAATAAAGAGTGCGTGAGTTCGGTCATGGATGACCGACTAGCTTTCGCAAGTGCAGGGGCGAATGAACATCGGTGATTTTCGCGCTTATGAGCGAGAGGCTAGGACTGCCGAACTGGAGGGCTTTACATGGATGTAAAGCGCATCCTTCGGAAGCGATAGCAAATTTGGCAATGAGCACAAGGGGCTTTCAACTCCGTTGGGGGCGTCTTGGAGCATCCAAGGGCGAAGGCCTACGGCCGCTTTGAACGCGAGATATGGATATCGAGCTGGCTATTTAACATGGACGTTTTTGATAGGACGAGCAGTCCTCCTTGGTCGGGTGTGGGGTGAAGCCCCACGACTTTGATTTTGATTAAAGCATTCAAACTACGAAACACACTTTGGGGCAATAGCTTCTAGCTAAAGGAAGTCATTAGGATTATTAAAGCAGCGACCATCAACATAGGGTCGCGGCTTTACATCTCACTCATAGGGATAGGGAAACGAGACTAGTCTGCTTTAATGACAGCTTGTGTCAGTATTTCTTGGTCATTCTTAAACACCACTAGCTCGCCTAGAGGACTATCGCTGCCGCCTAAGACGGTGACATAACAATAATACTGGTATGGGCCGCTGCGAAATTGGTATGAATGATTCCCCCCGCTGCCATCAAATACAAGTTTGCCTTTATTCAGCACTAAATCTGGCTTTTCGCTCAATGACTTACCCTTTGCCCATGCGGCATAGCGGTATTGGCTGTTCCCCATATCATCGACACGAATGGTAAACTTGGCGGTCTCCCAAGATAACGCTGGGCTGACAAATTCACTCACACTCGGATGTAATGCCGTTTGTTGCTTAGCAATAAGCTCTGCTTTCAGTTTTACCTCTACCAGTGTTTGATAGTTAATGGCGATGATCTTGCCATCAAAATCCAGCCACACAACACCGCTACCGAGCATAATGCCGCGCCAGCCCATCGTCTGCCAATCAGCTTCAATCTTAGAATGGGCGATCTGCTCAAGCAGGTTAGGATCAAAAACCTGATCGAAACGTGCGATCATTTCCTGGGTATTTTGAATCGCGGGGATAGGATATTCACGTTTAAGCGGGTAAGCCACACGCTTAGCAATCGCCTCAAGATCATTGGCCTTGGCGGCGTCGATAAGTCCCTGCACCAGAGGAATATATTCCTGTGGCATGGCTTCATCCGCGGCGTTTGCATTGATGCTTAAACCCATAACGCTGAATATTAACGCCGCATAAAACGCGATATTCATCAGTGTAACTTGGCTGAAAACAGCTAATTTGCTTCCCTTGAGTCGTGAGGCGAATGGCATCTTTATCCCTTACTTCAAATGTCTCTGCTGAGACTAAAGGCCAAGAATACCATAAGTGCCTCAGACTAAAACCTAAGGTGATTTACACTGCGCCTGACTAAGCGGTTAATAATAGGTTTGAGTAAATCGCCAAGGATACCGACATAAAGATGACACCAATAACCGCATCGATAACCGGTGTTAGTCGCTGCAATTTAAGTTGCACCTGCGCCTTTGACAACATTACCGCTAAAAAGCCAAACCATGCCAATGACAAAGACAACAACAAAATAGCGGAAGCGATTTTAGTGCTCGTTGTAACACTTGGGGTAATCAAGGCCGAAAACAGGGTTAAGAAAAACACTAATGCTTTTGGATTCAATAGATTGGTATAAAACCCAGTCAAAAAACCTTGCCTGCGCGACATAGCGCCACCTAAGCCACCAGCAACAGACGCCACGCCTTCAACGTCACCAGCGCTAATAACAGCATCATCATTTGTCCCTGCATGGACTCTGGCACTCATTTTACGTTTAGCGAGTATCGCAAGACCGGCACGCAGGGCACCAAACCCCATCCAAGCGAGGTAAGAAGCGCCCACAATTTGCACTAAGAGATACAGAGTGTGCGAACTCTTAATGAGTAGACTCACACCGGTCAGACTCAAAATCGTATGAGCTAAAATGGCTATTGAAATCCCCACAGCGGCGGCAACCGCAGTGCTTCTGGACTGCTGAGTCGCAATCTTCACCATAATGGCAAAATCGGGTCCGGGACTGATTAAAGCAACGGCATGGATTACAGCCAAGGTGAGTAATAAAGATAAATCCATAGATATGCGGCTCCGCAAAAAAGTTAATAACGATAACTGAGGCAGCCAGTATGGCAATTTGTCGCAGCGCTGAATTGTAATAAATTGCACTATTCAGTGTTTTTTAAAAACCAGCGGCGTCGAAAGACGGGGAAATTAGAGCATACGCCGCTGAAATTGCACTGGCGATAATAGGAATGCCTGCTTAAAAGCTTTGTTTAAATGACTTTGATCGAAAAATCCGAACTGCTGCGCCACATCCGCCACTAAAGCACCATGACTTAAGGACTTTTTCGCCAACTCTAAACGCACCCGCTTGAGATAAGCATGGGGAGTCATCCCTGTTGCCTGTTTAAATTGCCGTAAAAACTGAAACTTACTTAAATTCACTTCATTGGCTAAGGTTTCAAGTTGAGTATTATGCCAAGGCTCATCGTGAATTCGCTGCTTCACTAAGCTCACCTGCAACTTAGATAACCCCTGCGGTTGATTCGGTTTAGATAGGCAAGATGAAATACCGCTGGGGTAACGCTCCAGCAGCAGATGAATAAAATTCAATAAGTGGGACTCTCCCGCAAGCGCACTGCATTGGCCTTGAATTAATAGCTCGTGTAGTTGAATAAAATATTGATAAAGCGTCGGGTCATCCACCATAGGCGCGCTGAAAAAGTGCTCCTTCAAACCCAGTTCTTGACTGACTTCATTCATATATTCCACGGGGATCGACATCACTTTCACCCGATAACCGTCGGCATCGCGGCTCTGACCATCGTGGGTTTCGTCGGGATTTAAGGTCGATAAACTATGCTGACCAAGCTGATAACTGCTGCCCTTATTCACAAACTGCTGCGCACCTTGAGTGACTACGCCTAAGTGGTAATCCAGATGCACATGTTTATCAAAACTGAAATGCGTAAATTCCGCCTGACTCAGTTCTATGCCTGATAAGCTAGGATGACGCCAATAATTAATGTTTTCAATGGGTGTTGCAGTACTCATAACTCGCGGCGATTACCTATAGCATCAGCTGTAAAACAGGGGGGAAACTCAGATCGACTCGTCCTCATTCTAGCCTCCATTGTCAGCACGGGAATAGTAAATTATTGCAGCCACATAGTTTGAAGCGATTTGGGCTTAGATTAGTGCTTAAATTAGCGCTTAAATGAGTGCAGCAGAAAAAAGCGCCCAACTATCTGGACGCTTAATTGAGATACATTTTTTGCTCGGCGACATACGTAATAATCTTCGATATCGCCTTAACAGATGAATATCACTAAAAATGATAACTCACGCTGACTCTCACCATTCGTGGCTCAACAGGATGATAATGCTGATCTTCAACCCCTTCGGCTGCTTCGCCGGGCAAACGAGAAGCATAAAAATAATCTATGTCGTGATCTTTACTATCAAACACATTGAGCAGCTCAAGCTTAGTATCGAAGCGGCGGAACTCGTATCCTAATGCGAGGTTAACTAATGTGGTCGCATCAGCCTTGTGGTCATTAAAGCTGTCGAGCACCCGCTCGCCAAGGTGCCGCACGCGTACACTCGAATACAGGCCATCGCCGTCGGGTCGATAGGTGATGCCTGCACTGGCAACAAAGGGAACTGCGCCATCGATATACTTGCCCTCTTCAAATTCATTTTCAGTAAATCTGGCGTTAGTCCACGCTAATTCCATATCGATACTGATTGCCTCATTCAGCCAATAATAAGCCGTTAATTCAGCACCATAACGTTCAGATGCACGACTCGGCTCAGTGTTACCCGCATCGCCCACAAATACTAATTCTGAATCTAGTTGCAGATACCAGACCGCAGCAGAGAAATTAATAAAGTCTCTGTCATAGTATTTCACCCCAAATTCGCCGCCATTTGAACGTACGAGGAGATCGACTTTTTCGACCTCATCGCCACTCACAGGGTCAACCTTGATCGTTGCACCGCGGGCATCGTTCGAATGCAGCCCTTGGCCTGCATTAACATATAGCTCAAGATTATCGCTCCACAAATAAGAAGCACCGGCTTTGAGGCTGAACATACCATCGGACGCATCGCCACTGTTAAGCGGATTATCACTGTCGACCTGCACATCAAAATAATCGTAACGCAGCCCAAGATTAAAACGCCATTGATCAGCTGGCAGCCACTCAACTTTGCCAAAGATGCCACTCGACAACTCTTGCACTTCATCGAGCCTTACCGTATTTAGCCGTTGTCGCGCCTGAGTGTTATACAAACCCACTGCGCCAATATCGTCATAACGCACATCGCCGCCCACACTGTAATTCAGTTGAGTGCCACCAAGCGAAGTTTGCCAATCACGCTTAAGATCGCCGCCCCAAATCGTGCGTTCATCGACTTGTTCAAACTCATCACCATTGATGGGATCGTTTAAGAAATAGGTAAAATTAGAGAATAAATTCATAGTCGAGCGAATGGCGTAGACATTTCCCTGCCAATCACCCGCATCGTAATTAGCTGAAACGCTATAACGGTTAGATTCACCGCCGACGTCTTTATCTAAAGATCCATAAAAATCAATTAACCCAGAATCCACCGCACGGGCGGGGATCTGATCCGCCGAATTCCAGCTGTTGTCGTAGGCCATCATAGTGACGCTCAAGTCACCCTCGCCGAGCCGAGTTAAATAACGCCCGACGACACTGATCTTACTCACATCCTCATCAATATCCGTCCACGGACCATCATAGGTTTGTGCCTCACCACCCCAAATAAAACGCCCCATGTCAGTGTTTAGCTCCTGAGTCGCCACGAGTCGCTGGCAGCCATATTCACCCAACGTCACCCCAACTTGGTTATGGGGGAGTTGATCAGCCAGCAGTAATTGGGCAGTACCCGCGCCAGAAAAATCGGCCACCTCAGGATAATAAGCGCCTTTGGCATAACGGATCTCGCCTATAAGTTCAGGGATCAAAAAGTTAAGATCCGTATAACCCTGACCATGCCCATGGGTTCGCATATTCACAGGCATACCATCGACTCGAGTATTAAAGTCTGTGCCATGATCCAAATTAAAGCCGCGTAAGAAATACTGATTCGCTTTACCCGAACCACTGTGCTGAGTGACTATCATCCCAGGAACAAATTCGAGGATTTCGCCGGTTCGTAATAGGGGTCGACTCTCGATTTCTGCCGCGCCGACTATTCCCTCAGATGCCGAAGTACTATGGCCTAAGGTGTTAATTTGCCTGCCGCGCACCTCAAGGCGTTCGATATTGTCCGTTGCCGCCTCTGCCACTACAGCACTCGATAAACAACAAAGAGGTAATAACCACGTCATTGATAACCAAAGCTTTGATAACCGCATTCCTGATAATCCCAGTCCCGATTTCATCCTTTCTTTCCTACTACAGGTGATAGACGGCAAGGATTTAACGCCTTATTTACAAGCAAAAAACCGATCAAGCTCAAACTCTGATGAATAAAAAACCAGCAAAATACAGGCAAATATCATTTCTATGTGCCGTATCGCACATTTTTAAACCCAAAAGGACAAAATGTCCGCCAGCAGATCACATTTCAACCGTGTGTTAGTGCGAAATCATGGAAATAAAATAATCTTGCTTGAATAAAAATGAACCATTTATCAGGCTAGCTATACTCTAAATAACTCAACACTTTTAGAGACACGCTATGCAACGATGGAGCAATATGCACATTTGGAGTGTGTGGGTAGGCCTTTTCTTTTGTGTCTCGGTTCATGCCACCAGCAAATCAACTGCAGAAACCACAGCGATGATTGCTGATAAACCTATCATTACGATGGCGTTTTATGAGGACCCCAAACATAACTTCTACTTTAAATGGGCTGAACTGATTTACGCCCAAGCCTTTGAACGCTTAGGATATGACTTCTCCTATCAAGTGGTTCCCGCAGCCCGCGCCAGTATGATGGCGGACTCAGGTAAAGTGGATGGCGAGCCGGGGCGTGTATCTCATTATGGCGAAAAGTTTACTAACCTCATTCGAATTGAAGAACCGGTTATCGATACCCATTTAATTGCCTTCGCGCACAATCCCGAAATCAAAATACCTAACTGGCAAGCACTGCAAAAGAGTCGATACAAGATCGAATACTATCGAGGCGTGTTCCTCGCAGAACAAAAGCTAAAGGGACTCATTCCTAAGGAGCGTCTGACTGAATCTTCGTCCCCCGCGAGCTCCTTTCGTAAAATGCTCCGCGACCGAATCGATATCTATATTGATACGGAGGCAAGCTCATTGGATCTATTACAAACGCCTGAGTTTCAAGGCAGCAAAATAATCGCGATTGCCACCCTAGAAGAACTCACCAGCTATGGTTACTTAAATAAACGTCACGCAACACTCGCCGTTAATCTTGCCCGGGAGCTAAAACAGATGAAGCAAGAAGGCATATTTGACACCTACAAACAACAGGCCCAAAAATCGCTTAATAATGAAATGAATAATGGCGATACCCCAGAATAAATCAGCATCGACTGTAAAAGTCGTGGCTTACTTTTCTCCACAGAAGATGGCACTAATGTAAAAAGCCTGTTCAATCATATTGATCAGGCCATGTATTCGATAAAAAAGCGCATAAAGCTCACCTATAAAACCTAGGTTAAACCTTACTTGCTTGCGAGTTTACGCCAACGCAACCCATCGCGAATCACCTCATAGCCAGGGAACATAGCGGCAATCACTAGACTATAACTTAGCCAATGTTCTAACTGTAATAACGTAAATTCCCCATTTAATTCAGCGCCTTGGTTTTGTACTTGGTTTTGTAATAGTGGCGAACCAAAGGCCAGAAAGACTAAGAACGAGGCATAAGCAAGATTGATCCCCATATTCGTCAGTAACAATTCAGTAGTCCACACTCGGCGGCGTAGTTGCCAGAGACTATTCGCCATAGACAGTAAAATAATAGGGCTAAACCATTGCAACAATTGCTGAGCATTGGCGCTGAAAATCACAGTCCGCGCGGCTAATTGCTCGCTACTCATCCACACAGAACACCAGATCACAAGTAAGAGAAAAAGATATGTCGCCAGATCGGTAAACACATCGCTTAAACTAATATGCTGCCAACCGGGCCCAACCTTAGGCAAATTCTGCGGCTGCCATTTTTGGCAATTGCTGCCAGATAGGGGTTTCCCCTGAGCCGAGAAACTCCAAAAGGCTAACAGGATAGCGGTAAAGGCAAGACAGGCATCGCCAATAAAACCTTTAGCAATATGGTGGATAAATCCTAATAGATCCCCCCCTGCCGAGCCCAACCATTGAGTCGTGCCGCCCACAACCTGCAGCACAAACAAGACCCCAAGCACAGTGAAAAGTGTATGTTTAAAAAGCGGAATATCCTCAGAGGCAATAATAGGCACTGCCGGAACAAATTGCTGCGCGACCTTACAGGGATGACCCATTTGCTTTAATACCGCGACAATTTGCGCTTCAGTCAATTCACCTTGTTCAGATAGGGCATCCAATTGGTCGCAGATATTGGCTTTTAATTCACGGCCTATTTCCTGACGTTTGTTCTCGGGCAATTCTCGCTGCACCGCGGCGATATAGCGATCGACTAATTCCATATCAAATCTCCTCTGCACTCTCGTCTGAGCTTTTCATATCAGAGCCATTAGTGTCAGCGCTTTGCTCCAGTAAAAAAGCCAAGGCGCCATTAAGTTGCTGCCATTCATCGGTCAGTTGACTGAGTAACTCAGCCCCCAATGACGACAATTGGTAATAACGACGCTCACGCCCTTCGGCCTGTCGCCACTCACTATCCAACAATCCTTGATCGGCTAGGCGGCGCACTAAGGGATACAGAGTCCCTTCGTCAATATCAATACCACCTTCCTGCAACTGTTTGCGGAGCGAATAACCGTAGTGGGCTTGTTTTAATAATCCCAGTACCGCCAACACTAATACCCCACGGCGCAACTCGAGTCGCATTTTGACTAGCTGTGAACTTGTCATTGTCGAATTCCTGTCCTTAACACTGTGTCACACACACTGTGTACCACACAGTAAATACTATGTAGCACACAGTAAAATCGCAAGTTTTCATGCACATTTTTTGATCAATTTGTTTATTATTAATGCAATCTATTGTTTGTATTGAATTTACCAAAATGCCAACCGTTTCTGCTAAGTGCTCACATTTCCCCACCGCCATACACTCAATGCGAATGAGTCACACATAAGCAAATTCAAGATAAAAAATTGCAAAACTTCCTTTGCTTGAGTAACTTAGCATCCAACATTGAATAGCCGATTCGTCAACCTAAGTACGGTTTGCTCCTTAAAAAAGATAAATCTGAACGACTCAAGTAAGTATTGATATTCAATAACTAAAAATATTAAGCGGTTAAATTAAGGACATAGAAAATGCTCATGGATAGAGGCGTACTGGTACGCTGGAACGATGAAAAGGGATTTGGCTTTATTCAGCCTGAAAAAAATGCAGCCCAAGATGTGTTTATTCACATTTCAGTGCTGAAAAAGATGGCGAGAAAACCCATAGTGGGCGACAGCATTCTGTATCAAACGGAAGTGCAAAATGACGGCAAGAGAAAAGCGGTTATCGCCTCAATTGAAGGCGTCGCTGTCGTTGCAGCGAGTGCAACACCGCGCTCCCACTCTCATGTCCAATCACGCAATGAAACCTTCAACTTCAATAACAAAGACAAAGCGCATCACCATAACTCACGAAAATCCTCTTTTAATACGATAATCCCGCTGCTGATAATCGTGGCCATAGTTATCTTTGGCTTTAAACAATACCAAGGATTCAACGAAGCTCCTGCAATCGATGAAGTACCAGTCCTCACGAATGAAGACATTAAGAGAATGCCCATATATGAAACTGCAACACCAAGATTCCAATGTGAAGCGGGTAAAACCCATTGCAGCCACATGAGTTCCTGTGCTGAGGCGACTTTCTACATCCAACATTGCCCCAATACTCAAATGGATGGTGACGATGATGGCATTCCCTGCGAGCGCCAGTGGTGCAGTTAGCGATGCGACATATGTAAAGTCACGCGTATAACCTTAAGCCTGAGCAGGTAGCAGGTAGCAGGTCACTAGTAGTGAAATGATAAATAATCTAAAACAATGGCGAGATAGCCTGACAGGCATACAGCAAATCGGAGTGATTGCTGCCAGTATCGGGCTTCTCATGCTTGGCTTATTCTACCTTGGTCAATTTATCGGTAGTAGCGTGGTAACAATGGGCTGGCTTTAACCCTAGAAATACGCAAACTAGCCCATGAATTCATACCCATAACAACTTCCAAATGGCAACGCATGTACACTGATATCATCACGCAAATTGACTCACCTGAGATGCTTGAGTCCATGTTAACTGAGCATGCTGCGGTGCTGTTGTTATTTGGCGCGCCGGACTGCGGTGTGTGTCAAACGCTCAAACCGAGAATTGCTGAGATGTTGGCGCAAGAGTTCCCGCAAATGCGGATGGCCTATATTGATTGCCAAGCCCAAGGTGAGATAGCGGCGAGCCGCAATGTATTTGCCTTGCCTGTGGTGGAATGTGTGTTTTATGGCAAAACCTTTGGACGTTTTTCCAAGGTGTTTTCGTTAGCGGATATTCGAGGGGCGCTTGCCCGCCCCTATGGTTTAATCGTGACGGAATAATTCAAATTAAACACTGAGATTATTTGTTTACCAAGGGTCTAAACCCAGCGTAATGCACTGACTTATCAAGCTTAACCTGTGTTGCTAGTGTATTTATTAGACGTGTTGAGCCTGTGGCTGCGTTAGCCTTGCCGCTGCAACCGCAGCCGTCACCTGTAGAATGACAGCATCCGCCCTTGGCTGCATGTTTGAGTGAAGCGCGACCTTGAGATGCATCCGTCAACCTAAGATTAAGATCCGCCGTTTGTGCCAGCAAAGTCACCACTGTTTGGCTCGCACTGCCTTTACTCACGCTAATCCCCGCATCGAGCAACTTTCCTAACATGCGCTCACCGATATTCTGCACAAGTACAATGTCGGTACCTTGTTGAATAATCAGCTCTAATAAGGCTTTTTTAGCACTACAGTCACCCTCAATTGCCGGGTTATCGACCAGCTTAATCAGCTGAAACTGTTCATTATAAAAGCCAATTTGTAGGGCTTTAGTAAAGTGACTGGCGAGGCGTTCGCGGCTCATCAGCATGGCAATAATCATGATAACTCCTTGTCTGTTTGGGTTGGCAGCCTCAAGGCTTGACCTTGAGTGATAGCCGTCGCCACCTTTTTACGGGCATTGGCGAGAAGGTATCCAAAGGTTTGCCGAGAGATCCCCATCAAGGCCGCGGCTTCGATCTGGCTTAATCTTTTGACGTCACCCAGTTCGAGGGCCTCAAACTCATCGGCCTCTAATTGAATATGAGTTAATTTAACCGCAGGGATCCCATTAGGCTTAAATAGGCTACAGGGCACACAGCTCGATAATTGACGGCATTTTTTGGGTCTTGGCATAAATGTTTTTATCTTTAAGTCGTCTTAAATATCTTGAAATCGTGTTTTAGGTCTTAGTGCACATCTTGTTTACAGCGCACGACACTCAGGCTCATCTAGGGCTCAACTAAAGCTCATCTAAGGCTCATCTAGCTAAGGGAGTCCATCGTTCTGGATTCTCAAGCGTGATAACTGACTTGATGAATAAGTTCGGTGGAGGAACCATAAAACTGTCACGAGTTTCTGGCCTAGGCCAGAAACTATTATTCGCGCCAACGACATTCAAAACTGTAAGACGGCTCACAGTTACCTATATCAAGCATGACTAATTAACAGAACTGCTGTCTGGCGTGACTAACACACTCAATGGCTAGCGCCCATTAAGGTCAGTTTTAATCTGCGTTGGAGTGCTGAGGGATAATGACAAACTCTCAAAACAAATAAGCAGCCGTTAAGCTGCTGTGATAGGTGGCATTTACTGATTTAAAAGGGTTTAATCCTCAGACTCACAGTAGTTCACCTGTACCGAATAGCCGTCATCTTGCTTAATAAAATCGACAAAGTTTTTAATCGCAGGTAAGGCATCTTCCCTATGGTGCGACACGTAAAGCAATTGGCTCAGATGATGCTCGGCTATCATCTCCAGCGCCCGCATCACTAAGGTGCGATTGATAAAATCTAAGCCCTGATACGGCTCATCTAAAATCAGTAACAGTGGCTGTTTAATCAAGGCACGACCTATCAGCAATAACCGCTGCTGACCATAATCGAGCTTCTTAAAGCTCGTGCTCGCCAGCCCTGTCATGTGCAAAATAGCCAACCATTCCTTCGCCAAATCCAGCTGAGGTTTAGTGGGTTTATGGTACAGGCCAATAGAGTCAAAAAAGCCCGAAAGCAGCACATCTAATGCCGAGCAACTGACGCGATATTGCAAGTGTAGCGCCGACGATACTATGCCAATCCGTTGTTTAATCTGCCATATACTCTCGCCGCTTCCGCGAGGTCGGCCAAAGAGCGTGATGTCATTGCTATAGCATTGGGGATGGTCGCCTAAAATCAGCCCCAGCAAAGTGCTTTTACCACAGCCATTTGGGCCGCGAACTTGCCAATGTTGCCCCGCCTCGATGCGCCAATTCACGCCGCTGAAAATCAGCCCACTGACATATTCCACTTTGCCATTTTTAATCTCGACCAGAGGATCAAACGCCTCGGCGTTGTGCCTTTGCCGCTCCATCAAGGCCAAGAGTTCATCACTACGCTGCGCCGATAACGCATTCAACTGCGCCATCACAGGATGATTGTGCCATTGCTCAATCGACATCGACGGGCTGAGTTTGTGCACACTCTGCCCCGATTTGAGCATCTCACCATTAAACAGCGCCACATGGCTGATGCACGGCGGCAATTCTTCTTGGCGAGAGGTAATGATCAGCAACTGGCTATGCTCGGCCACTTCACTCAGCAGCTCAGATAAACTCGCCTGATGTTCAGCATCGAGCCCAGCATAAGGGTCATCTAAAATCAGCAATTGCGGTAACATTGCCAGTGCACGTGCCAGCATGACTCTGCGCGTTTCGCCCGTGGATAACTGCCGAAAACCACGCAGGCGCAGCGGCTCAAGTCCAACCTTTTGTAATAATGCTGGGAGTTGCTTGGCATCTTGGCAGCATTCCAACACTAAGGATTCGACACTCGAACCGTAATCCAGTTCGTCTTTTTCTAACTCGCGCTCCAGCAATGCTTGTTGCAGTCCAAGTGACACCCAGCCGATACGTTGCGGCAGGCCAGCAATCGTCCCTTCATCGGGCAGAATATCACCCGTTAATATTCGCCCAAGCAAGGAACCACAATAACTGTCGGTCGCGAAAATCGCCCAATGTTCAGCAGGATGCAGTTGCCACTCATCGACGACTAACACCTCATTATCACGCCCGTATCGCAACTGTTTAACCACAATACTTTTGTCTTGGTTCGCGACAACATCAAGCATAACCACAGTTCCTTTCTTTTTTAAGGGATGATAAAAGCCAGCGATTACCCAATCGTATTGCTCCATGATATCTAAGGTAATAATATCTAGAGCCACAATATCTTAGAGTCATGATATCTAGAGCCATAATATCCAATGCAACGGCTCAAGATGCACGACAGTCGCTCAGGTTTTATCGGCAGATTTTGGGGAATACGTCACCAGAGTAAAGCTTATTGGGAATAAAATCTAATGCGCTTAATGGCATAGGCAAAGCGTGGCAACATCCAACAGGTACGCATGTGTGAGGCAACCACTCTGGCAGAACTGTGATAAAATCGGCACCTGTTTAACTTTCATATCAACAAGGTAATGCAATGAATCCCATTATTGCCATCTTAAAAGAACACAACGTCAGTAACGCTAAAATTCAAGAACTGTTTCAAACATTAACCGAAAATCCATTAATGGCGATGGGCACGCTCGGTCAATTAGGCATCCCAGCCGAAAAATTACAACAACTGCTGGGACTAGTGATGCAGAAACCGGCCTTGCTCAAAGAAGCCGTGCTTGAACTCGGTTTGGATTTCTCAAAAGTAGAAGCCGCAAAAGCCCAGTTACAAAAATAAGCGCAGACTGTTCAAGTTTGTAGCCATCATGCGCTAGGGGAATCCGCGTAACTCAGCTCCCCTAGCGAATGTTAAAACCACTAAACCGCAAAGTAACTAAATCTCACAGCAACTAAACCTCAAAGCCATTGACGCTCAAAATGATTAATACCAAGTGAGCTAACTGTGTTGCGCCTGCCACTCCTCAATCGCTTCTTTCGCCGCTCGAAAAGCCTCAATCCCCGCAGGCATACCGCAGTAAACGGTGCAATGCAGTAAGACTTCTTGGATCTCTTCAACCGAGCAGCCATTGTTTAGCGCGCCCCGCACATGGCCCTTTAACTCAGTCGGCGCCTTTAATGCCGCCAGCGTCGCTATGGTAATCAAACTGCGCGTTTGCCTTGAAATGGCATCACGCACCCAAACCTCACCCCAGCAATTGGCCGTAACTAAATCTTGCAGCGGCTGGGTAAAATCCGTCGCACTATTGAGCGCCTTATCCACATAGCTATCGCCCATCACAGCACGACGCACCTCAAGCCCCTTTTTGTATTGCCCATCGTTCATCGATGCATCCTTTTTGTTATGTGATTAGCTATGTGATTAAGCTCTGTGATTAGAATTATTGAACCGCCGCCAACCAATCTGCCCTATATCCTTACCACCTATAACTAATAACTAACGTTAGATTGAGCGCACCCAAGAAACGAACTCTTCGGCGAGTCTGGGAGGGTTACAGGCCTCTGTCTGATCTGCGATCTCGTTATAGTACTCGAGCTCGTGAACTATGATGGGTACCGAACGACCAAAAACGCGACTAACGGTTAAGTTGGAATGGAGTGTAGAAGCGACAACGCATACTGCGGCAACAAATTGCTCGGTTATCTCCTGACCGAGCTCAAGGCAGCGATCAAAATCGACATCTTCCTCCGCATCACTGTACCCGAGACCGAGATCGGCCACCCAGCGAGCTAAGATATCCGCAGTCTGAGAGTCAGGATCCCCAAAGACGAGGAGTTCGTTTTGAAGCCAGAAGGCATAGTTCCATTTTGCTTCGTCAGAGCTAGAAGCCTTTGGAATCGAGGCATGCCACTCGTCGACTGTGTTATAGCCGACTGTCAGCGTAGGTAGACGGGGATCGTCATATTCGTTGTTGATATAGAAAGATAATGCATAGATATGCTCCGCCTCAGAGGTTGGTATACTCTCGAGCGCTTCGGTAATAGCACTCTGAAGCGCGGTAATCATTGGGATATTCATACTGGGTTTCCTGCTCGTTTAATGCCGCATTTAGCGAATGAAAATAGTGCATTGTAATTGAGAAAAAGAGCTTAACCCACTATTTTTGTTCAGCTTAAATGTCTGCCAATATACGAGTATTCAACCAATTTATCATCGAGATAGTCTCCAATCTATCACACGTAAGACTGCCATTTTTATATCACCCTACGGCCAAGTGATAGAAGCTTGGAATACTCAAAGATACCTATATTTTTCTTGTAAATAACTCAGAAAGAAATATGTCTGTCCTCGCTTTCGATCTTATCAAAGGTCGGAAGACTATTTTGCTGCTCGTTTGCTGCTTAACAGCGGAAGCTGATGATTAAGCACTGTCATTCCAGTGACACGCCACCCCTTTTATTTCACAAGAAGTATCCATGAGGGCTCGACGACGGCATCTGCTGCATACGGAAGTGCAAATGCCGCGATCACATGGATGTGAAAGAGCGGCCATGCCGTCAACAGTCACTTACATGCCAATGCTTAATTCAACCAACTCTCCAGTTATCTGTATGCCTTTGTATAAGCATACACTCTGCAAATTTCACAATGGATGGCTCGTTAGATTTACCTAAAAAGCGATGCTTATCCCATCTTTGGCTTAAGAGTTAAATGTTCATCTTGAAAGGGTATACAAGTCGCTTCTTTTTTATCGCGTATGCAGGGTTGCGGTGTTATCAAGCTGGCCATTGGCATCAACCCACACCAGTACCGAATGGTCTCTGGATAATTTAACAAACTTTATCTGTTCTGCTTCAGGCTGTTGCCAGTTAAGGATAAAGAGCGAAGCGTTTTCATCCTGCTCAAACCCGCGCTCGGTATTCAGCTCCCCAAGCGTCACATGGCCATCAACGGTCATTCGATATTGGTTGCCTTGACCAATAATTTCCAGCGTGATGGGCTTAGCATTAATGACGCCACGGTATACCACGCCATCGAATTTATCGTAGGCGGTATGATCCGCATTGCGTTCACAGTGGTCAGAGTGTTGTTCGGAACCGCTGACATGCTGACAGTTATCCGCTTCGCTAACCTCAGGCGCTTGCAGGGCATATCCCCATACTGGTAGTAAAACCAGAACGCCAATAAGAGATGCTATTTTTCTTTTATTTATCAATGCCATTACCATCAAAGCTATTCCCAGAAGTGTAGTCGCCATGAGCCGATGACAATGATGCTAACCACTTCGCTTGCACTTGTCAGCAATCAAAAGGCTAGCCGCACTAATTTGCACTGAGATTGGGGATCTCTTGCTGACTGTAAAACAGCGCCACATCTTGTAATTGCTCGGCCGTTAACGCACTGATCTGTGATTGCATTAAGGGATCGAGGCGTAAGCCTGTTTTGAAATCGACTAACTGCTTATTAAGGTAAGCCGGTTTTGCCCCCTTCAGTTTGGGAATTGCTTAGCCATGGCGATCATAGCCAGCCCATGACATCGACAAAGATGGGACAGGCATCGAAAACATTAATAAATTTTTAAAAGATGTTGCGGCCAAACGACAAAGATGGGGCAGACATAACTCTTTTGGGTTTAACTGCCGATGCCAAGGCCACAGTATTTCACTCCCCCCTGCGAAATTACCGCTGGGTGATAAGATGTAGCTAGAGCTACACTTTGACATCCCTGACCTCGGCGGCAAAACTAAGGTAACGATCACATCTCGCCAGCAACTGCGCTTTGTAAAGAGCCACAAATGATGTTTCACTCTCATCGAGGGCTGGAAGCATTGAAACCACCTCAGCTATTGCCTGCGGTATTCTTCGCGCTATTGTCGTTAAGTTACTGATTAATAAATTTCTTGGTAAACCTAAGCCATCAATAAATGCGGCCAATTGATAAGCGTAAATGCTGTTTGGATCAAATTCGTCATCGATTGCCATCGCAAGCTGTTGTTCAAAATCCTCATACATAGCCACGCTGACCAAATCGTACCAAGGAGTTGGCTCCATTCCGCTTGGCGTCATAAAAAACGAGTAGTTTTTACCGTGTGCATCGGCATTACCGGTCAGTAAATTGAATAGCGCCCATTGCAACATATCCTGTTTAGCAGCCACTGGATTACAGCATTTTGCTGCGAGACTAAAGAGCCTGTTAAAACTTACCCCTTCACGAATATCTTTAACATCACGCCCTGAACCAAAATTACGTTCATATTTTTTGCTAACACTAAAACCAAGAGCTTGGCAGCTATCGACAATATGCCTTCTTAATACCCTTTGCGCATTTGGTATATAACGTCGGTCAAAGCGTTCGACACAGAGTACTTTGTAATCTCCAAAATGAACGATATCAACATTAGCAACATTCATTCCAATCGCCTTAGCTAAGCGCATCGTTATAAATTCATTGAGCACTAAATGGCGATATTTTTCGAATTTAACAATATGGGTTGATGAAAGCGCGCCTTCGGCAAATGCAAATTCTTCACCGTTATAAAACAGGTTTAATTTAGGTTGTACACCCGCTACCGACAGTCGAGGTTTGCCGTCCCAAATTTCCATAGGCCACATTGTGGGATCTTCAATTCGCTGAATAACTTCTTCAGCCTTAATTGGCCGTAATTGTGTTTCAGGCAGCAAAGCCCCTTTAGGAACAAAAGCAACAGCACCTGCGGTATCCAGACCAATTGCACGGATCAAGGCAAACGTATTTCCCTTGGAGACGCCAAGAGATTCAATTAGATAATCTAATCCTTTGTTTTCCGGTAATAAGTTAACCAAAAACATCGATATCTGACTGCTACTTCCTGTGCCATCTAAGGGAATTGTTGGGGATAGTGGGAATCCACTTTGTTGCCAGTCTTTGGTGTAATCCACCGCAAAGGTGTCGGTCGTCGCATCAAAGGATAACTCCCCGATAATTAAATCACCGAGGTGCATCTCTAACGTGAGCTTTTTGGAAGTACTCATAGGTTAATACCAGCCGTTAGTTTCGGTGTCGCTGGTTTGAACCGAAACGATATCAATCCCCAGACCATCAAGAATTTTGAATACGGTTGAGATATAAACATCCTCACCTTTTTCAACTCGGATCAGCGTTTTTTTGGTTACGCCGCACAGCATGGCCGCCACGTCTTGAGTAAGAGCAGCACTTTTCCTTCGTTCTTTAATTAACAAGCCGAGGGATTGTTGATTTAGCGGTGATGCCATCATCATCTCCAAAAGTGTAACTTCATACACCTTAGCCCTAAAACCAGCCCCATTCAATATAAAAGTGTACAGAACTACACTTTTGGATTGTTGAAAATGACAAGCCACCTAAAAGTGTACAATGTTACACTTTTATGGTCATTTCAGTGCTTAAATCTCAAAAAGTGTAGGTAAGTACACCCAATACTTCCCCAAGTTGCCAGAGCAAAAACAAAACCCCGACACTGTTACCAGCATCGGGGTTTTCTTTTACAAGAACTTTGGTTTGAGGCTTTTAGGCTCCAGACCTGCAAAGTATCTTACGTTGGATAAATCGAGTTAGAACAAGGCGCTTTACCACGACGTTCAGCTTTCTGCTCCCAATACAATCTAGAGTGGTTAAGCAACACTTCCTTAGCCCCTCAGATACAAAAAATCCCTGACACAGTTAAGCATCAGGGATTTCTTTTTAGGTGTCACTCTTAGCAGACTAAGAACTTAGGCCTAGGGGTCTGACGTTTTTGCGCAGGATAAAACGTTCAGTACAAGGCGCTGTGAGCGTAGCATACGTTGTGTGTATGTGAGCGAGCAGCAACGCCGTAATCAACGTTTTAGACCAGCAAAAATTACATCATGCCGCCCATTCCGCCCATCCCACCCATACCGCCCATATCTTGGCTAGCATTTTGTGGGATCTCAGCAACCATAGCTTCTGTAGTTATCATCAGACCTGCAATTGACGCAGCGAATTGCAATGCACAACGGGTCACTTTAGTTGGGTCAAGGATACCCATTTCTAACATGTCACCGTAAGTGTCGTTGCCAGCGTTGTAACCGAAGTTACCGCTGCCGTTCTTCACCGTGTTAGCAACAACTGACGCTTCTTCACCCGCGTTCGTGGCGATTTGACGCAGTGGTGCTTCCATTGCACGCAGTGCGATAACCACACCGTGTTTTTGGTCTTCGTTTAATACTTCAACGTCAGCGATCTTAGAAGCTACGCGAACCAGAGCAACACCGCCGCCAGGAACCACGCCTTCTTCTACCGCAGCGCGAGTTGCATGCAGTGCATCTTCAACGCGGGCTTTTTTCTCTTTCATTTCAACTTCAGTCGCTGCGCCAACTTTAATCACTGCTACGCCGCCAGCTAATTTAGCCATACGCTCTTGCAGTTTTTCTTTGTCGTAGTCAGAAGTTGATTCTTCAACTTGTTGTTTGATTTGGCTTACACGAGCAGCAATTTGTGTTTGCTCACCGTTACCATCGATGATGGTAGTGTTGTCTTTAGTGATCACAACACGCTTAGCTGTACCTAAATCTTCCAGGGTTGCTTTTTCAAGCTCTAGGCCGATTTCTTCAGCAATAACAGTACCGCCAGTCAGGATTGCTACGTCTTGCAGCATTGCCTTACGACGATCGCCAAAGCCAGGTGCTTTAACGGCAGCCACTTTCACGATACCGCGCATGTTGTTCACAACTAAGGTTGCTAATGCTTCGCCTTCAACGTCTTCAGCAACGATAAGTAATGGCTTACCGGTTTTTGCCAGACCTTCAAGGATAGGTAACAGTTCGCGAATGTTAGAGATTTTTTTGTCTACTAACAGTACGAATGGGTGATCTAATTCAACACTGCCCGTTTCTGGCTTGTTGATGAAGTATGGAGATAGGTAGCCACGGTCAAACTGCATACCTTCTACTACGTCCAATTCGTTTTCTAACGCTTGGCCTTCTTCAACTGTGATCACGCCTTCTTTGCCAACTTTTTCCATCGCAGTTGCGATGATTTCGCCGATAGATTCGTCAGAGTTTGCAGAGATAGTCGCAACTTGCGCAATCGCTTTTGAATCTGCACAAGGTTGTGATAAGGCTTTTAATTCAGCAACTGCAGCGATAACGGCTTTGTCGATACCGCGCTTCAGATCCATTGGGTTCATACCGGCTGCAACGGCTTTTAAGCCTTCAACTACAATGGCTTGAGCCAGTACAGTTGCAGTAGTAGTACCATCACCGGCGGCATCGTTGGCTTTAGAAGCAACTTCTTTCACCATTTGCGCGCCCATGTTTTCGAATTTATCTTCTAACTCGATTTCTTTGGCAACAGAAACACCGTCTTTAGTGATCAGTGGTGAGCCGAAGCTCTTGTCTAATACCACGTTACGGCCTTTAGGGCCTAAGGTCACTTTAACTGCGTTTGCGAGAATGTTTACGCCAGCCAGCATTCTTACGCGAGCGTCATTACCAAATACAACTTCTTTAGCTGCCATCTTGATTATCCTTTAAATTTTTAATGATTAATTGGAATGTCGAATTGATGCTGAGGATTAACCCACTACTGCCATCAGGTCAGCTTCCGACAGGATCAAGACTTCTTGACCGTCGATTTTTTCTTTCTTAACGCCGTAACCTTCGTTGAAGATCACCACGTCACCCACTTTGACATCCAGTGGCTTAACTGTGCCATTTTCTAAAATACGGCCATTGCCCACAGCAAGGATTTCACCGCGAGTTGATTTTTCAGCGGCGCTACCGGTCAGTACTATGCCACCCGCTGATGTAGATTCAACTTCTAGACGCTTAACGATTACGCGGTCATGTAATGGACGAATATTCATCTATGAACTCTCCTAATGATTTGATGCCCTACAATCGAGCCTATTTGTGATAAAAAAAACAGACACCTTAGTCTGCTCTTTTGCTGTCTGAGATATGGGGCTGACAGTGTCGAGATCCAAGGGCATTTACAAAAAAAACTTCAATTTTTTGATGTCGGTTTTTTCAAGTCCGCACAATCCTGCTAGAATCTCGCCTCCGCTCGCTAACAAGGCACTATTTTTCCATGAAAGACAGACACGGGCTGCTCACCGCGCCAATTGGTCGTGTACTGCTCAACATGAGCCTCCCCAACTTAATTGGCATTATGACCATTCTAGGTTTCAGCCTCGCTGACACTTTTTTTATTAGCCAATTGGGCACTGAAGCCTTAGCCGCCATCAGTTTTACCTTTCCGGTGACCTTAGTGATCTCGAGCATCGCCATTGGTATTGGCGCTGGAGTCTCGACCAATTTAGGTCGACTTATCGGTTCGGGTAATGCCCACAAGGCCAAAGTGTTCTTGCATGATGCCTTATTGCTCACCTTTGTCTTGATCGCCAGTTTAGCCGCACTGGGTAGCATTTTTATCGAGCCACTGTTTCGCTTACTCGGGGCAAACGATGACAGCTTGCCACTGATCCACGACTATATGATTTACTGGTATGTCAGCGCACCGCTGCTGGTATTGTTGATGGTAGGCAATCAAGGCTTACGTTCCACTGGCGATACTCGCTCGCCGGCGATGATCATGGCACTGGCGGCAATCATCAATCTTATCCTCGATCCGTTACTGATTTTTGGTATTGGGCCATTTCCACGTTTAGAAATCCAAGGCGCCGCAATTGCAACCCTGTTCGCTTGGTTGATTGCCTTATCTTTGTCGGGATATTTGTTGATTGTCAGGCGCAAAATGCTCGAATGGGCCGCCTTTGACATAGACAGAATGCGCGCGAACTGGAGCAAACTAGCCCATATAGCACAACCCGCCGCCTTGATGAATTTAATCAATCCACTAGCCAATGCCATTATTATGGCCATGTTGGCGCATATCGATCACAGCGCCGTAGCAGCCTTTGGTGCCGGTACTCGGTTAGAGTCAGTGCTATTAATAGTGGTGATGGCACTGTCGTCGAGTTTAATGCCCTTTATTGCGCAAAACTTAGGGGCAGGACAGCCACACAGAGCGAAAGAAGCCCTGCTGTTATCGATAAAATTTATCTTTATTTTCCAAACCTTACTCTATATCCCCCTGATCTTTTTAGCCGAGCCTATCGCGCATTTATTCAGTACCGATCCGCAGGTTATCGAATGGCTGAGTTTTTATATCTTAGTGCTGCCCTGTGCCTACGGGCCTTTGGGTATAGTGATTATTGTCGCGACCTCGCTCAATGCCTACCACAGGCCTATGAGTTCATTAGTCATCAATCTGTGCCGCTTAGTGCTGCTCATGCTGCCGCTAGCAGCCTTGGGATCGTATATAGGTGACGTTAAAGGCCTGCTGCTCGCGTTACCTGTGACCAATATTTTGATGGGAATTGCCTGTTATTGGCTGGCGCAGCGGATCTGTGAGCCCACAAAGATCACGACCGCAAACGCCATTAGCGAGGGGTAAACTAGCTTGATTTTTTAACGGGAAAGCGCAACACATCGTCTGAAAACGCTCCCGTAGAGGCTTTGCAGGATCGACGTGGGCCTTGCTCACTCATGTTGATCGGCACGCCATTTGGCACTAACTCTTGCATGATATAGTCGATAAAGCGTCGACAGGCTAAACTCACGTAACGTCTTGATGGATAAGCTAAGAAACACTCGCCTTGGTGAGGCTGGATTTCAGGTAGCAAAGTCACTAACTCACCGCTTTGTACATATTCATCCACGACTTCAGCAGGCGCATACACTATGCCGCGTCCTTGCAATCCAAACTCAACCGCCACTTCAATACTGTTCGAGCAGAAATTACCTCTGACTCTCACCTCTTGTTCTGAACCGATAAATAACTCATTAAAGATTTTGCCGTTGGATAAACGGAACATAGACACATTATGTGCTTCAATCTCTTTCGGTGTTTTAGGTGTGCCATGTGCCGCTAAATATTGAGGACTCGCGTAAAAACGTAAGTCAGTGGTAAAAATTGGCCGCACCACTAAATCTAAGGTATCCAACGCAGGCTCGACCACAAAAGCCACATCAAGATTATGTTTCACCATATCAACGGATTCTGAACTGCTGATGACTTCTAAGGTGAGTTTAGGGTGCATATCCATAAAGCGGAAAATGGCTTGCATCAAGATTTTCATGCTGTGGATAGGGAACATTTGAATACGCAAATGCCCGCTGATCTCAGCATCGTCATTGGTCATTTCAAAAAGGGTTTCGTCGAGCTGAGCCAAAATATTCTGCGAGCGCTGGTAAAAATGGCTGCCCGCAGAAGTGAGCGTCATAGAGCGGCTCTGACGGTGGAACAATTTAATGTTCAGCTCATCTTCCAAGGCTTGCAAACGTCGACTCACAGTCGATTTAGGTAAGTTAAGTAAATCCGCCGCTTCAATCAAACTACCGGTTTCAGCAATTCGGTGGAATAACGCTAAGTCCTCTGTCTTCATTTTGACCTTAAGTTCAATCTCATTATGTGGGACTGATAATCCCAAAGTATCCCGTTTATTGCAACTAATTTAGCTGGTATCTTCGCGCCCAGAAATGCTGACAATTTGTTAACTAGGAAATCTCCACCATGAAATCATATCGACTCTTGCCGCTGACAATGCTGCTTCCAGCCCTGATCAGTGGTTGTTCGCCTGCGGAAAGTTCAGTGCAAGTGGCAACAATTCGTCCGGTTAAACTGTTTGAAGTACTCAATGTAGAAGACGGAGATTTCAGAACATTTCCAGCCCGCGTTGCCGCCAATAGTCGCGCAGAATTGTCGTTCCGCATTTCAGGACAATTAACAGAATTAGCATTAGTTGAAGGGCAAAGAGTCACTCAAGGTAGCTTACTCGCAAAACTTGATGACAGGGACGCCCACAATAATTTAATGACCCGCGAGGCGGAGCATGAACTGTTAGCCGCTGACTTTAAACGTAAAGTCGAGCTACTCAATCGCAAGCTGATTTCACAATCTGAGTTTGATAGCACTCAAGCGCAACTCAAATCGGCCACCGCCGCCTTAGCCGCTGCACGCGATCAACTGAGTTACACCCATTTAACGGCACCTTTTAGCGGTACAGTCGCCAAACGTTTAGTGGATAACCACCAAATAGTGCAAGCAAACCAAGGGGTATTAACATTACAAAACAATAATTTGCTCGATATTAGCATTCAAGTTCCCGAGTCGATGGCGGCGGGTTTGAAGCAATATACCGATCAAGCTCATTTTACAGCTAAGGTGCGTTTTAGTGCCTTCCCCGAGCAAAGTTTCGATGCCAAATTTAAAGAATACTCGACTCAAGTCACGCCGGGCACCCAAGCCTATGAAGTGGTGTTTTCGTTACCTCAACCTCAAGATATTCAGTTACTTCCAGGAATGAGTGCCGAGTTGACCTTAGCCTTAGTCAAAGATCCTAGTGCCCTTTCGTCAACGGTAGTGCCAGTGACCGCTATCGATAAGCGCGACCAAGATGGCCAAGTGCAAGTGTGGATTTATCAAGCGCAATCGGGTGAAGTAAAACCGACGATGGTGACGCTAGGACGCGTGAGTAATCAAGGTGTTGAGATTTTAACGGGCGTCAACAAGGGCGATCTCATCGTCAGCGCTGGAGTGTCTCAATTATCCGATGGCATGAAAGTCAAACCACTACGCTGGCAGCGTGGGGTGTAATTGATGAACATTGCAGAGTATTCGATACGCCACAAAGTCATCAGTTGGATGTTTGTGTTGCTACTACTCGTGGGTGGTGGCGTCAGTTTTACCGGTTTGGGGCAACTAGAATTCCCCGAATTTACCATTAAAGAAGCTTTAGTGATCACGGCTTATCCCGGTGCCTCGCCTGAGCAAGTTGAAGAAGAAGTGACATTACCGCTCGAAGATGCCCTGCAGCAACTCGACGCCATTAAGCATGTGACTTCAATTAATAGTGCGGGTTTATCACAAATCCAAATCGAGATTAAAGAAAGCTACGATAAAACCAGCCTGCCGCAGGTGTGGGATGAAGTGCGTCGTAAAGTCAATGATGCTGCGGGAAACTTGCCGCCAGGCACAGCAACGCCACAGGTGATGGACGACTTTGGCGATGTGTATGGCATTTTATTTAACCTTTCGGGACCTGATTACAGCAACCGCGAGTTGAGCAATTACGCCGACTATCTGCGCCGCGAGCTAGTGCTAGTACCTGGAGTGAAAAAGGTTTCTGTTGCTGGCAACGTCACCGAGCAAGTCGTGATTGAAATCTCCCAGCAAAAGCTATCGGCACTGGGGTTAGATCAGAGCTATATCTATGGCTTAGTGAACAATCAAAACGTCGTCTCTAACGCGGGCAGCTTAGTGATTGGCGATAACCGTATCCGCATTCATCCCACGGGCGAATTTAGCAATGTGCAGGATCTAGCGCGTTTAATCGTCAGCCCTCCGGGTAGCTCTGAGCTGATTTACCTTGGCGACATTGCCAATATTGAAAGGGATTATGACGAAACCCCTAACGTGCTTTATCACAATAAAGGCGAAGCAGCGTTATCGCTGGGGATTTCTTTCTCTAGTGGTGTGAATGTAGTCGAAATCGGGCAAAAGGTCAGTGACCGTTTAGCCGAGCTTGAATCGCAACGCCCAATCGGCATGAATTTAGCGACGGTTTATAATCAAAGCCAGGCGGTAGATGAGACAGTTAACGGCTTCTTAATCAACCTAATGGAATCCATTGCCATAGTGATCGCCGTGCTTCTGCTGTTTATGGGATTGCGCTCAGGCCTGTTGATGGGCCTGATCTTACTGCTGACGATTCTAGGTACTTTTATCGTGATGAAAGTGCTCGGGATTGAGCTACAGCTCATCTCCCTCGGCGCACTCATTATTGCCCTTGGTATGTTGGTCGATAACGCCATTGTCGTTACTGAAGGCATTTTAATTGGTATCCGTCGCGGTAAGACCCGTTTGGAAGCGGCCAAACAGATAGTGTCCCAAACCCAGTGGCCGTTATTGGGCGCGACTGTGATTGCCATTATTGCCTTTGCCCCCATTGGCTTATCGCAAAATGCCGCCGGTGAGTTCTGCCGTTCTTTATTCCAAGTGTTGATGATTTCACTGTTTATCAGCTGGATCACCGCCATCACACTCACGCCGTTTTTCTGTCATCTGTTATTTAAAGATGCGCCGAGCGATGAAGAAGCCCAAGACCCCTACAAGGGCTGGTTCTTCAGCTTATATCGCACAAGCTTAATTGTAGCGCTGCGCTTTAGACTGGTGAGCATACTGCTGGTTATCACTATGCTTTTCAGCGCTGTGGTGGGCTTTGGTCATATCAAGAATGTGTTCTTTCCTGCTTCTAACACGCCGATTTTCTTTGTGGATATCTGGATGCCAGAGGGGACTGACATCAAGGCGACCGAGCGTTTTACCGCTGATATCGAGAAGTTAATGCTTACGCTGAACGAGCAAAAAGACGTTGGGCTAAAACACTTAACAACCGTTATTGGCCAAGGTTCGCAGCGCTTCGTACTGCCCTATCAGCCAGAAAAAGGCTATCCCGCCTTTGCCCAGTTGATTGTAGAAATGCAGGATTTAGACGCAGTTAAAGCCTATATGCCAGAATTAGAAACCTTGTTAAATCAACGTTTCCCACAGGCACAATATCGTTTAAAAAACATGGAGAACGGCCCTTCGCCCGCCGCCAAAATTGAGGCACGCTTTTACGGTGATAACCCAGAAGTGCTGCGCGCTTTAGGTGCTCAAGCCGAGGCGATTTTCCACGCCGAACCAAGCATGGATGGCATACGTCACAACTGGCGTAATCAGGTGCCCCTGATCCGTCCGCAACTGGAAAATGCCCAAGCGCGCGAAACAGGGATCAGTAAGCAAGATCTCGACAATGCCCTATTGGTTAACTTTAGCGGTAAGCAAATTGGTTTATACCGAGAAACCAGCCACTTGCTGCCCATCGTCGCCAGAGCGCCCGCCGAAGAACGTTTGCAGGCCGACAGCCTATGGAAGCTGCAAATTTGGAGCAGCGAACACAATACCTTTGTGCCCGCCACCCAAGTAGTCAGTAGCTTCAACACTGAGTGGGAAAATCCGCTGGTGATGCGCCGCGATCGCATGCGCATGCTCGCAGTAATGGCCGATCCTAAGCTTGGTAGCAATGAAACTGCCGATTCTGTACTGCGCAAAATCAAAGACCATGTCGAAGCGATCAGCTTGCCCGCGGGTTACCGCTTGGAATGGGGCGGTGAATTTGAAACCGCAGGTGAAGCACAAGCGTCGGTATTTAGCTCAATTCCCTTAGGTTATCTGGCGATGTTTTTGATTACCGTATTCTTGTTCAACTCAGTGCGTCAGCCCTTAGTGATCTGGTTTACTGTGCCACTGGCATTGATTGGGGTTTCAGCGGGACTCTTGTTGTTCGATGCGCCCTTCAGCTTTATGGCACTACTCGGATTACTGAGTTTGTCGGGCATGGTGATTAAAAACGGTATTGTCTTGGTCGATCAGATCAACCTCGAGCTCAGTGAAGGTAAACCAGCCTATTTTGCCTTAATCGACTCCTGTGTCAGCCGTGTTCGTCCAGTGATGATGGCCGCGATAACCACTATGCTCGGGATGATACCGCTGATCCCCGACGCGTTTTTCGGTTCTATGGCGATTACAATTATTTTCGGTCTAGGCTTCGCTTCTCTGCTGACGCTCATCGTACTGCCAGTGATGTACAGCCTAGTATTCAATATCAAAGCGACGGCAACAGGAGGTCAATCACCCAGCTAACCTGCTCCGCATTTTATCCAAAAACGCTTCCCGGCGCGGCCGGTCAGTCATTCGTGGCTGGCTGGCCATTTCATTTTTGATCTATTACGGTTTGAGGGACAATTTAAACAAGCACATCCATTAGATAAACAAGTTTGGCAAACTGAGATTGGTCTTTAATTACGATAACTAATATGACTGATAAATAAATATATTAATTAAAAAACATGAACTATCAGTTCCATATTTTCACCGCTAATACGGGACAATTATCTGTTACACACATTTACACGAGTAAATAGCAGCGGTATATTTAGTGCTGATTATTCATTTACAATGCCATCTGAAATACCACTACCTATAACTAACAACATAAACAATGTTATTACTTTGTTAGCATAATAATTTATGTTTGAGAAACATCATGAAATTACGCTTTGATAGCGTCCAGACAATGAGTAAACAGACAATATTACTGGCAGTTATTAGCACTTTACTAATACTCACTACAATCCCGTTTATCTGTAGGTCATTCTGGCTCGCACTTGTACTATTATGGTATGTTTTTTGTAGTTTTTAATTCTAAAATTAATTAGAAATCTGTCTAATCAAAAACTTTATTGCTTCAAACAGAAAATTTTCAGTCATTTATACATAACATCAGCCTCACTACAAAACATTGCTTTTAATAGAGATTAGATAAAAAAGAGTTTTCGATGAAATATGCAAAGAAAATTTTATTTGTGACTATTAGAGCACATCTAATTTATACGGTAATATTTTTACCGAGTACTTTCGCAGAAAATATCAATTATAGTCATTATGGGCCACTTCGTGTGCATGCCCAATCACCTACACATGCGGGTAGCTTAACGCCTCTACTTCGTTCAGGATTTGCACTGCCTGAAGGGAAAAAAGAGATATACGGATCTGCAACAGTAGCAAGTGTATGGGCTGAAACTGACGATTACTATGCTGACTATTATCATAATTCTCTTAATGGCGGAATAAAGTGGCAACTCACTGAAAAATGGATGTTTGATACTAATTATAAGTGGAGTTTTAGTGGGGATAACCATCTTGACTCGGTCACTATCTGGTTTCATGATGCATTTGGTGTGGGTCAAAATGGCCGCGACAATACAATCAAAGACAAAAACCAAATATTTTCAAAGAATGGTATCAATCAACCTGATCTTTCTGGCGATACGCTAACGAATGCCCTAAATTTCTATTTAGAATATCAATTACTTAGTGAGGATAATTATGGTCTATCACTAGGTGGCAGCTTATATTACAACCATGTTAATTCTGGCCCATTTGTAGATAACCGTTTTGAACAAGCATTACAGCTGAATTATAGCTATACATCTGGAATGCATCATTTTTACTCCACAACAGGTATAAGCTTTAGACAAAATGATGAAAGTCTATCTGGAATAGACTATAAAGATCATGCAGTAATGTTATCTTTAGGTTATGAGTATTTAATAGGACGCCATGGTTGGCTTATTGAATTACATCATTATGAAGGTTTACTCAAAACAGATAATGACTTTTCAAAACCTTCTCACGAAGTATTTCTAGGCTATAGGTATTATCTGAATAACAGTGCAATTGAATTCACTATCGTCGAAAACCTACTCAACATGGACAACAGCACTGATATTGCTTTTTCTCTTGGATACAGAGTCATGATTTAAAAATACCTTACTTTATCACATGAATGCGATCCAAAAGCTTTTATCTAATATCATGTTAACTCTTATACCTGAGTGGGCGGGTTATTAGGATTGGAGTTTTTTAAGAGTGAAATGGCTATTACGGGGGAGGTGAACCAGCGGCACAGGTCAGATTGATTCAGTCGGCCACTGGTATCTAAGGGATATTAGGGAGAAAACTCAAGCGAATAAACGCGATAATCAACTGAGTTAATCCAATAACAAACTAACGCAACAAGCGACTAAGACAATACGAGACTCATACTAAGACTTAGGGTCTTTGTCCTGCGCTTTATCAGAGAGTTGATGGCTAGCGGGTTTGATATCACTTGGATCGACTTTATGTTCAAAGTCTCCCTCAAACACATTACCGTCCTTTTTCACACTATCATCAAATGGCGCTTGACCAAATGGGTCCTGTGGCTTAGGCCCAAAGGGACCTTGGCCCGCTTGAAAGCCACCGTGCATTGTGCCCTGTAAACCGGCAACAACCCGTAACTGCATGCGTTTGAACAACAAGGCTGCAATGGGGCGACGGGTTAATGGCGTCAAGAATAATAGGCCAATGGCATCGGTTACAAAACCGGGGATCACGAGCAAGATGCCCGCCATAGCTAACATCATGCCCTCGACAATTTCTTGCCCCGGTGCTTCACCACGGGCGAGTTTTTGTTGTACTTGCATTAAGGTGTTTAAGCCTTGGCTGCGAACCAGAGAGACCCCGAGCACGGCGGTAAACAGCACTAAACCTATGGTAGTCCAAGTGCCAAGCACTTCACCCACACGGATCAGCACCGACAGCTCTATTACTGGGATCAGCACAAAGAGTAAAAATATAATGAAAAACATACCGACCTCAGGTTTATCTGACTATCTCTGTAAACTAAATGGGGGTTATCCGGTCTTAATTCAAGTCAGGATAACCATTAGGACCAAGTAAGGGAGCAAAACACTGATATTTAGCTCACCCTTTTGTTAACCCGCTAATGTATGAGACCATTAAAACACGTAAAGTAGCCTAACGAAGTTGGCTTAAGCGAACTTTAAGATTCTTAAGAGACGATACCTAACACTATGCAGCATCAGTATTTAGTGGTTAGCACTACCTGCCCCGATGAAGTACAAGCCAATACTTTGGCCCGAGCTTTAATTGAGTCGCGTATTGCCGCTTGTGTTCAGATTTCCGCCCCGATACGTTCAATTTATGCTTGGGAAGGAAAAATCTGTGAAGAGCAAGAATTTAGCTTACAGATTAAATGTTTACAAAGTCGATATACAGAGTTAGAACAACTTGTGCTTAGGCTTCACCCTTATCAAGTACCCGAAATTATTGCCGTGCCTGTGACCCACGGGCTACCAGCCTACTTAGATTGGATAAAAGACAACACTCAGCCATGAAAAAACTACTCAGCCTTATTTTCACTTCTTTATTGCTTCTTGCGCCCTTAGCTCATAGTGAAGGGGTTTTCGGTAACAAATTCGACTTCATGAAGGGTGAGCCTGAATTGATGCCTGTCGATCAAGCATTTGTCTTCGATTCCAAGCAGGAAGGTAATCAGGTCAAACTCAATTGGGTGATTGCCGACGGTTACTATATGTACCGCGACAAGCTTAAATTTAGCGTCAATGGTGCCGAGTTAGGCACGGTCGCTCTACCAAAGGGAAAGCCCCATGAAGATGAGTATTTTGGTAAGCAAGAAGTCTATTATACCTATGTCGATATTCCCGTTGGTTTAAAACAGGCCGATGAAAATGCCACACTCACAGTGACCTTTATGGGTTGTGCCGAAGGTAAATTGTGTTATCCACCGACCAAGCATGAAGTCGTTTTAAAGGCGATTGCAGCCAACGATGGCTTAATTGCAGGCGCCGAATCAACCACGACGACTGAGCAAACCAGCACTGAGCCAAGCACTGCCGATAAAGCCAATACGCAACCCATTACTCAGCAAGATACCCTGAGCCAAATGCTGTCGAACGACAGTTTAATTTGGACTTTAGTGATTTTCTTTGGTCTAGGTGTCGGTCTGGCATTAACGCCCTGCGTATTCCCTATGTATCCGATTTTGTCGGGTATTATTGTCGGCCAAGGGCAAAAGCTCTCAACCGCAAAAGCCTTTACCCTGTCCATGGCTTACGTCCAAGGCATGGCAATCACTTACTCTATCTTAGGGTTAGTGGTTGCATCGGCGGGACTAAAATACCAAGCGGCATTACAACATCCTGCCGTATTAGTCGTACTCGCGATTTTGTTCTTTGTGCTCAGCTTATCTATGTTTGGCCTATACGATTTGAAACTGCCATCGAGCTGGCAGGAGAAGATGAACTCAGTCTCGAATAATCAAAAAGGCGGCAACTTAGTTGGCGTGTTTTTGATGGGCGTGATTTCTGGCCTTGTCGCATCACCTTGTACTACCGCGCCGCTGTCGGGTGCACTCGTTTATGTGGCCCAAACCGGCGACCTACTCCAAGGCTTCTTAGCCCTGTATGTGCTGAGTATGGGTATGGGATTACCACTACTGATTATCGGCACCTCAGGCGGTAAATTATTACCGAGAGCCGGCGCTTGGATGGACATCATCAAGACTATCTTCGGCTTCCTGCTGATCGCTGTATCTATCGTGATGCTTGGCCGCATTTGGACAGGCGTAGTATCCGATGTGCTTTGGTCACTGTGGGGCGTAAGCTTCACCGGCTACTTGATGCATCAGAACAAACTCAGTGAATTTAACTGGAAACAAACTGTACGTTCAGTCCTATTAACGCTGGCGCTACTGGCGAGCTTCTCCTACGGATTCCAAGCTGTGATGGGACACTTTGGTTTTAATAACAATTCCGTAGGCACTGCGGCGACGACCGAAGAAGTCCATGGCTTTAAACGCATTAAATCGATTGAAGATCTTGAGCAAGAAATTGCAGCCGCTACCGCCCAAGGTAAGCCAGTGATGCTCGATCTGTACGCCGATTGGTGTGTTGCCTGTAAAGAGTTCGAAGCCATCACCTTTAAAGATGCCAACGTGTTAGCCCGCATGAATAAAATCGTACTGCTACAAGCGGATGTGACTAAGAGTGACAAGGTCGATGTGGCCTTACTCGAAAAATACAATGTGCTTGGTTTGCCTACGCTGTTGATGTTTAACGAACAAGGTGAGCAAAGGGAAGATTTACGCGTGACTGGTTTTATGGGCTCCAAAGATTTTGCAACCCATTTAGATCATCTCGTGAAATAGTGACGATTTAGGCTTAGACCACCAGAGTGATTTAGTTCACTCGAGTTTTAACAGCCAAGTGTATTTACCGCAACACCAATAAAAAGCGGACTTTTTTCATTAAAAGTCCGCTTTTTTATCCAAGTGTCATAGATTTCTTATACAATCACTTACAATTTTAGACTTTTTAGATTGGAGCATCATGGAACCAGGCATCCTCATTATTACACTCATCTGCGGCATGCTCGTCAGCCGTATAGGACTCCCTCCGCTCATCGGCTACTTAGTGGCAGGCTTTGTACTGTTCATCTTAGGAATAGATAAAGAAAGCCTGCCATTACTGCAAGAACTCGCCAGCCTAGGCGTCACTTTACTGTTGTTCGCCATAGGGTTAAAACTCGATATTCGTAGCCTGTTCAAGGCCGAAGTATGGGCGGGTTCGAGTGTGCACTTAGTACTCTCGATCGTGATTTTTGTGCCGATTCTGAAACTCTTCGGCTTACTGGGCTTAAGCCAACTCACGAGTCTGAACCTAGAACAACTGACGTTAATTGCCTTCGCGTTAAGCTTCTCCAGCACCGTATTTGCGGTCAAAGTGTTAGAAGATAAAGGCGACGTGCAATCCCTCTACGGCCGGGTCGCTATTGGTATCTTGATTATGCAGGATATCTTCGCCGTACTGTTTTTAACCATTTCTAAAGGCGATGTACCTTCGGTATGGGCCTTTGCATTACTCTTACTGCCACTAGCTAAACCGCTCATCTATAAAGCGTTCGACCGTGTCGGCCACGGTGAACTCTTAGTCCTTTTCGGCCTAGTTATGGCACTCGTGGTTGGCGCTTGGTTATTTGAATCTGTTGGTTTAAAACCCGATCTCGGCGCACTGATTATCGGTATCTTGTTGGCGGGCCACAAAAAGTCCTCCGAGCTGGCAAAATCCCTGTTCTATTTTAAAGAACTCTTCCTCGTTGCCTTCTTCTTAACCATAGGACTCAATGGCTTACCTACGGTATCGGATATCGTCCTCGCGGCGCTATTGGTGTTGTTAGTGCCACTTAAAATCCTGTTGTTTGTCTACATTCTGACTCGCTTTAAACTGCGTTCACGTACCTCTATGTTGGGCTCGTTTAACCTAGGTAACTTCAGTGAATTCGGTTTAATCGTCGCCGCAGTAGCCACCTATAAAGGTTGGTTACCTCCTGAGTGGCTAGTGATCATCGCCGTGGCATTAAGCTTTAGTTTTTTACTCGCCGCGCCACTTAACGCCACCGTCGGTAATATCTACCAGCGATTCCAGCAGCGTTTAATCAAGCTCGAAAAACGCCCGTTACACCCAGAAGACAGACCCATCGCCATTGGCAATCCACGCTTTTTAATCTTAGGCATGGGCCGTATTGGTAGCGGTGCCTATGATGAACTCAGGGAACAATTTGATGGGGAAATTCTCGGTATTGAACACAAGCAAGACTTAGTCGACTTACATAAAACAAAGGGTCGCAATGTAGTGCAAGGTGACGCCTCAGATACCGACTTTTGGGAAAAACTCGACAGAGCACCTAATCTTGAACTGGTACTGCTAGCCATGCCGCACCACGCGGGAAATATGTTTGCAGTTGAGCAACTCAAAAAACTGAATTATCAAGGCAAAATCAGTGCAATTGTGCAGTACAGTGACGATGCTGCGGCGCTTCGAGAATCGGGTGTACACAGTGTGTACAACCTGTACGAAGCCGCAGGTGCCGGTTTTGTGGATCATGTGATTTACGAGCTATTGCAAAACTCGGAGAAAAACACAGTTCAAGCGGAAGATACTGTACAAGTGCCTGATCCTAAACTTAATGCGGAGCCACGTAGTTAAGTGCCTGCTAATGCTGCATTAAATTAAAATCACGCCATAACAGGTCGCACAAACGAGCAGTAACATCCTCTGCTAGTTTGTGCGGCATCCAACTAAATGCTGACTAATCTTTACAAATCAATTAACTAGATAAAACACTCAATACGCTATTTTGCCTCCTCATCCCAGTATCGATTTACTCATTGCAGCCTATCGCCATTTCAGCAAAAAATCTCAGTTACATCACTGACTCAGTCGTGATATAAATCGATGACGGTAACGAAATTAGCTCAGCTTTTTTGGAATTTTTTACAGCATGTCAAACCCTGCGCAACGCGCCACTAAGTTATTTGTCCAAACCTTTGGCACTAAAGCCGATGATTTATATCAAGCCCCAGGGCGCGTCAATCTGATCGGTGAATACACGGATTACAACGACGGTTTTGTACTCCCGGCAGCCATTAATTTTCATACAGTGATTGCGGTAAAACGCCGTGACGACACTAAGTTTCGAGCCGTCGCCGATGCGTTTCCCGGACAAATTAAAGAGTGGGTTTTCGGCCAAGAAAACGACATGGACCCGCAAGATGGCTGGGTGAATTACCTCAAAGGTTTTACTGCGGCTATGGCGCAAACTGGCTTATTAGCCAAGGGCTTAGACTTAGCCATTGTGGGCGATGTGCCACTTGCCGCAGGTCTTTCATCTTCGGGCGCACTCGTTGTCGCCTTCGGTACAGCCATTAGTGATACCAGCCAACTGCATTTATCCCCAATGGCAGTGGCGCAACTCGCACAGCGCGGCGAACACAGGTATGTTGAGTCGGCCTGTGGCATCATGGATCAAATGTGCAGCGCCATGGGTGAGCAAGACCATGCACTCCTGATTGACTGCTTAGATCTCGATAGCGAAGCTATTCCCATTCCAGAAAACCTAAGCCTTATCATCATAGATGCCCATATCGAGAAACAACGCTTAGCCGCGACCAATGAGCAACGTCGCACTGAGTGTGCACAAGCGGCAGAGTACTTTGGCTTAGATGCTCTGCGTCACCTCGATTTACGCCAACTAGAAAGCGCAAAGGCCGATTTAGATGAAGTGTTATACCGCCGGGCGAAACACGTAGTCACTGAGAACCAAAGAACTCAAAATGCTGCCCGCGCCCTAGAGCAAAATAACATCCAAAAATTCAGTCGTTTAATGGCAGAATCCCATGCTTCTCTGCGTGATGATTTTGAAGTCACACTGCCCGAATTTGATACTTTAGTTGAAATTGTTAGCCAAGTGATCGGCGAACGTGGTGGCATCCGCATGACCGACGGCTGCGTGGTCGCCTTAGTCGACCATGAACTGACGGACGCTGTTGTTGCCGCCGTTGAACATGAATTCTTCGAAAAAACCGCCATCGATGCCACAGTGTATTTATGTTCCGCCAGCGCTGGCGCGGGCCGCATCGATAACTAGCCAGAACAGGCAATTTGCTAGAACAAGCACTTAGCCGCACTTAAACCAAAAACAACCGAATAGAGTGACTACGCCGTCGATAACATACGAATTCATCACTGAACTTTATGCTGTTGATGGCAAATAATAGGGTTAACATACTAATTTAACACAATAAGTAGTGAGCATATTCAACACAGAGGGAAGCTAAATGGTACGTTTCAGTGTTTTGGATCCTTGGATAGATCCCCGCGGCGGTGAAATCGAACGGGTTCGGATCGACAATGGCATACTCGCATTAGAAGTCATCAGCTTAGGCGGTATTATCCGCGCTCTGTGGACTCCTGATAAACACGGCGAACGTGCCAATATCGTCTTAGGTTGTGATAGCGCCGAAGATTACTTGACCCAATCGGCTCATTTAGGTGCCATTGCAGGCCGCTTTGCAAATCGCATCGCTAACGGCAAAATGCACTATCAAGGGCATGATTATCAATTAGATGTAAACCAAGCGACTAACTGTTTGCACGGCGGCCGTGAGGGTTTTAATCGTAAAAACTGGCAACTAGGTCAACTCCCCGACGGTGTGCGTTTGACCTTAATGAGCCCAGATGGCGACATGGGTTTCCCCGGTAATTGCACGGTTCAGCTGGATTACCGCCTCGCAGGCAATAATTTGTACGTAGAAATCTTAGCCTCCGTCGATAAAGCCTGTCCCGTAAGCCTCACCCAGCACAGTTATTTCAACCTCGATGGTTCAGAGACCAATCACGAGCATCTGATGCAAATCGATGCCAAGCGCTATCTGACCATGAACGATGTCAGTGTTCCCACAGGTATTGCCCAGACGACAGGGTCGATTTTCGATTTAAGTCAACCAATACGCTTAGGTGACAAGCTGCATGCCGCTGAACTCGCAAGCACTCGCGGTTATGATCACTGTTATATGATGAATAATCCCGATGGCTCACTCGCCCGTTTTGGCTGTTTAAGCAGTCCCATCAGCGGTCGCGCTATGACGGTTTATACTAATCAACCGAGTGTGCAGCTGTACTGTGCTAATTTTTTAAATGGCACTGTAGGTCGCAATCAACAGGTATTAAATCAACATCATGCTGTGTGTTTAGAGCCGCAGATGCTGCCAGACTCACCGAACCAAGGCGAGCGCTTTGGTGATAACGTTTGGTTAATGCCAGGCAAGGTTTATCACCACATCAGTCGTTATCAGTTCGATGCCGATGCGTAGCCATTCGCAATAAAAATTGAGAAAACGAGGAAAAACGCGGTTTAGCAGAAGGGAATAAATAAAGCGATAAGGAATAAAATAAACACTACTTTATTCCTTACACTCACAGTGTTAGCCCTTAGGCCGACACTGTGTTAATCATCAAAATCATCGCCCCAATCATCGTCAAAATCCACGCCAACGGCATCAGATTCGACTTCTGGTTCAACTTCAGGCTTCGCCTTACGTACAGGCGCAGTTTCCTTCACGTTGTTCAAGTCAATGCGAGCTTGATGTTTACTCATAAATTGAGATCTTGCCGCCTTCCATGCACCACCAAACTTAGCCTCAGCAGCTTTTAACGCAGCCTCATCTAAGTCGTATAGGTTCACTTTGACTATATCTTCCACATACTCAATGATCGCATCGCGATCGGTATTGTATAGGTAGATACGTCCTGGGGAGGCATCGGGCAGCTGGTTGTCATGGACGACAATCGCGTTGCCTTTCGATGTTCTCAGCTCACCATACCAAACCTGTTTCTTTGCTGTGTTATACATATATGCTAATACCCTTAAATCAACACATACACCATGAGTTTTTTAGCCTGAATAAGCGAAGCATCGCTTGCTTTGATCCACGAATAGCGCCTGAAAGTCTCTGACGTTTTCAACTGGGTATTTTTACAGAATATTTCCGATAATCAATGCCTCATACCATGAAATTTTCACTAATTACGTATTAATTTCTGCCAAAGTACCCAAAAAGTTTAATCATTAACGACTTTAGTCTAAAAAATCGACGCGGCAAGTTTTATTCCCAAGAAAAAGCAATCATATCTATGGTGTTTGATGAGTCATCAACGTTAACAATTCTAGGTTGCTGTAAAGTTAACCATCAAGGTTATCCATGAGGATTTAATTACAGCGCTACAAACTCATATTTACCGAACAATGACTAAGCCACTATGATGTCAGAATGTCTTCTAGATTGACTCGAATGGCAGCGACTTAAAGCAAATATGTCGCTGCAAAACCAAGTATGCCTAGCTCAAATGACAGTCAGTATTACTTTGCCTCTGTGCTCACCCGACTCCATCAAAGCATGGGCTTTAGCAGCCTGTGCTAATGGAAAGGTTGCAAAAATATTGGGGACAATTTTATGGGCGTTTAACAACGGCCAAACTTTCTCCAATAATTCAGCAGCAATGGCGGCTTTGGCCTCCACGCTCTGCGGTCTTAGGGTCGACCCTGTCCACATGATACGTTTTGCCATCAGGCGGAAAATCTCAACCTCGGCCTTAGGCCCCCGTTGCATAGCTACCGACACCATACGCCCGTCCATCGCTAAGGCTTGTAAGTCAAGATTGATAAAATCACCACCCGCGATATCAAATACCACGTTTACGCCCTTATCTTGAGTGAGTGCCATCACAGGTTCAACAAAGTTTTGAGTACGATAGTTGATGACTTCAGCGGCGCCAAGGCTCAAGCAATAATCGCGTTTCTCATCCTGTCCCGTCGTAGCTATTACTTTTGAACCCAGCGCACTGGCCAACTGAATAGCCGTACTACCAATGCCACCTGAGCCACCGTGGATCAGTACCGTCTCGCCCGCTTTGAGTCCCGCACGCATAAACAGGTTACCCCATACGGTGAAGAAGGTTTCTGGCAGCGCTGCTGCCTGCACATAACTAAAACCCGTCGGGATCGGCAAACAATGGGCCGCATAGGTGAGCACATACTCGCCATAACCACCGCCCGGCACTAAGGCGCATACCTTATCGCCAACTTGCCATTGGCTCACGCCGTCACCGAGGACACAAATATCCCCAGCAACCTCAAGACCAATAATCGGTGATGCACCCGGTGGCGGTGGATACGCGCCCACCCTTTGTTTAACATCGGGGCCATTCACTCCTGCTGCATGCACGCGGATCAACACTTGCCCCGCCGCAGGGACAGGCAAAGGTGAGCGCGATAGCCGCATCACCTCGGGCGCCCCAGGTTGCTCAACATGAATATGGGTGTACTCGCTTGGTAAAGCTGACATAAAAGCTCCTGTGAGAATGGCACCAACCTAATAGCAGATTGCTATGCTTAAACGGTTCGTTTGCTAAACCTTAATGCGGCTAAGCTAGCGCAATTTCAAGCCAAATAGCCACAGTTATTCCATTCTATATTCCATCGCACTAAATCAAGCGGCTGACGTTAACCATTTGAACTGAAAGCTGAACCTAAGCTGAACAGAAAAGATGTATCAAAAAAATATTATGACAAATACTAGATATATTAAAAACTTACAGCCATTATTCTGAGGCATTATTTGCTGGCTGCGATGTTTGTCGCGCTATTGTTATCACGCAAATAATCCAATGAGGTTTGATGCAAGTCTGTGTTAAATGCATCAAATAACGCCCAAGGAAGATCTGCTTTGCAGACTAGATAACTACGGATACACAATGAAAAACACACTACTCTTCGCAGCAATTAGCTTAGCGATTGCAACTCCCGTTCTTGCCCATAACACTCATGCAAGCCCCCCATTAGGCAACAACACACCAAACAGTTCACCAGCTCAACCCGTCCCGCCACCGCCCTCTGCACCAATTAGCTTAATTGAATCACATAGACCGCTACTGCGGGAGACGCCATTGATGGCATCCCCCAATGATCCGACGATGACAGAGCAGCCTAAGATTCATTCACGCCAGAAACGTCAGATAGAGGTCTCGGAGCAACCCCCACTTAAGTTGCAGAATCGTAGCGCCGCGATGCAAGTCAGCGACTGCAGTGACTTTGTTGGGAAATCAGGTCAGGCACTAGTCAATGAACTGAGCCAATCGACACCCGAATGCGTCGGTAAGCTCTATAGCCTCAAAGGCAGTGCTGCGACCGCGCTATTTAGCGAGGCCAATGTGATCAGTGTGGCTAATGCCATTGCCGCTAAAGCCAAGGACTACACTGGGGTCGATGTTCAGCATCTTGAGTCCCATATTTACTTTGTCCGCGCCGCCCTCTATGTGCAGTTTTACAGCCCAAATGATGTGCCCGCTTACAGCAGCGCCGCTAAGGCCAGCTTAAAATCAGCCCTCAACGCTTTATTTGCGAACGCTGCGATTTGGACAGTCTCCGATGCTAATGCTGGCGTGTTGAAAGAAGCCTTAATCCTGATTGACTCAGCCGAGCTCGGCGCCGAGTTTAATCATGTCACTATCAAAGTGCTTACGGACTACGACGCTTACTGGCAAGCCAGTTTCGCCATGAACGCCGCAGCAAACTCAGTGTTTACCACCTTATTCCGCGCCCAATGGAATGATGACATGCAGGCGCTGTTCGCGCGTGATCAAGGGATTTTAGATGCGCTGAATAACTTCCAACTCGAACATCGCAACTTGTTAGGCACCAATGCAGAGTACCTTTTGGTCAACTCAGTTAAAGAGTTATCTAGGCTGTATTACATTGATGCCATGCGCCCGCGAGTGACCCAGCTGGTCAAAAACATCCTCAGCAGCACCAGCAAAACCGAACCGAGCAAAGTGCTTTGGTACGCGGCGGCAGAAATGGCAGACTATTACGATCGCAGCCATTGTAACGATTACAATATCTGTGGTTTTAAGGCGCAGTTAGAAGCCGATGCTTTACCTTTTAATTGGAAATGCTCCGACAGTCTCAAGATCCGCGCCCAAGATCTCTATCAAGATCAAGCCAAATGGGCCTGTGATGTGCTGACCAGCCAAGAAAGTTATTTCCACAGTAAACTCGAAACGGGCATGCAACCCGTGGGGCAGGATAACAACGATGACTTAGAGCTAGTGATCTTCGGCAGTTCGTCTGAGTATAAATCCTTAGCCAACAGTATATTTGGTATCAGTACCGACAATGGCGGCATGTATTTAGAAGGCTCACCCGCCGGACTCAAAAATCAGGCACGTTTCATCGCCTATGAAGCCGAATGGCGCACGCCGGATTTCCACGTCTGGAACCTGCAACACGAATACGTACACTACCTCGATGGACGCTATAACCTGTTTGGTGACTTTAGTCGTGGCACTTCGGCCAATACCATTTGGTGGATTGAAGGCCTCGCGGAATACATCTCTTACCGTGACGCAAACCCTGCGGCAATTGCCATGGGCGAAACCGGTGAGTTTATGTTATCGACCATCTTCAAAAACAACTATGAATCTGGCCAAGACCGCATCTATCGCTGGGGCTATCTAGCGGTGCGTTTCATGTTTGAACACCACAGGGACGATGTGAGACAGATTCTAGCCTACCTACGCAACGATCAATATGCAGAATATCAAGCCTTTATGGATAATATCGGCACACGTTACGATAACGAATGGCAGGGTTGGCTCGCCAGTGGTTTAAGCACGGCTGACGATGGCATAGTCGATAAGGGCCCGAGTGATGTCGACGCTGAGCCTAGTGGCCGCGAAGGCAACTGGACAGGACCAGCAGGCACTATCAGTAAGGATTACTCGCCTTGCCAAGTGACTAATGAAGCCTACCGTTACACTGAATCGGCCAGCCTGAAAATTAATGTGCCGATGGAATGTATCGATTCAAAACTCGGCCGCGCCAGTTTCAGCTTCACCAATACCGATCGCACAGCCCAAGAGCTTTGGATCAAGATTGGCGGTGGTTGGGGAGATGCCGACATTTATTTCGATTCTAGAGGCTGGGCAAGCCCTGAGCAAAACCAAGGGGCTGGTATCGGTAATGGTAATTATCAAGTGATTAAGGTGCAGTTAAACCCTAACGAGTATTGGCACTACATTACCTTATCGGGGGACTTTGGTGGTGTCGATATGCAAGTCAGCACCACTGAGCTATTTGCTGATATCGACCCCGATCTGGGGGATGGCGGCGTGGATCCTGAGCCACCAGCCAATTGCGGCGCAGCGACCTTAAATTACGGTAAGCTCACCCTAGGCAAAAATGAGTGCATCAGTGGCGGGCGTAACAGCTTCTACTTCTGGGTTGAGGAAGATAATACCCAGTTCACAGTCACCACTAAGGGCGGCGTTGGGGATGCCAATATTTACTTCAATGCCAGTCAGTGGGCCGACGCAGATAATGCCGATGCAAAGAGCGCTCAAGCAGGAAATCAAGAATCGCTTAGCTTCAGCGCCAATCGTGGCTGGCGTTATATCACGATTGATACTGCCACTGAGTTTAGCGGCGTAACACTGACCTTAAGCACAGGCACGAGTAACACACCCGAGCCAGTGCTCATTGCCAACGCCTGCGCGACGCAATCACCCTTAAGTTATGGTGAGCTCAGTGCTGGCAAAGCCATTTGCACCGCCGATGGGCGCAACGACTATTACCTTTGGGTACCAGAGGGAACGAATCAGCTAAGCATCAACTCCGCCCACGGCAGTGGTGATGTTAGCCTGTTTTCGGGGACGACTTGGGCGAATGCTCAACACTTCGATGCAGCCTCTGTGACACCCGCCAACACGCGGGAAAGTATCACAGTCAATGCACCAAACGTGGGTTGGTATTACATCACAGTGCAGAGTGAGCCCCAGAGTGCGGGAGTCGCACTGCAGGTTGATTTACGCTAGTTTGATGACTTGCATCGCTTAAGTAAGCAGTTTTAGCCATTACGCATAAATCAAGCATTTGAATAAATAGCAAAATCCCTGCTTCTGCAGGGATTTTTATTGAAGATAAGCTGAATAAGCGACACTGACGTCATAGAGTCTTTAGCGGCAATACGTTATTAGCGCATCCCTTCGAGCAATTGCACTCTCTCCTTGGCCCTTGCTGCATAGTCGTTTGAAAACCGCTCTGCCATTTCAATGCTCTGCTGATAAAGCGTTAACGCTGCTTTTGCATCGGCCGGTCCACCCTCGCCTTTATCTAACAGGGTTGCGAACTGGAAGTAAGCATTGCCTAGAATATCCGCTTGCAAGCCTTGTTTGGCACCCAAGGTTGTCACTTTTTCTAACCAGTATCTCGCGTTAACCGTATCTCGATAGGGTTCCAATAACAGGATATTGGCAAGTTCAGCGGCGGCGTAAAGATCTCGCTCGGCGGCAATTATCCAAAACTCCTCGCTCTGCTCAAAGTCCTCTTTAAAGTAGTAATAGGTTTCGGCGGCATCTCGCGCTAAATCAGGTTGAGCTTTAACGCTTTGGCGATAATTTTCCAATGCCGTTGTAGCATTAAAATAGGGCGAACAAGATAACACTTGATAAAACGCCATCAGACTTCTTGCCTCAGGCAACCCTTGGTCAACTAGCTGATTTAACTGCTGCCATGCTTGCGTTTCACGAACCTTATCCGCACCTGTATTAACCAAGCCACGCTCAATAACCGATAAAGGTAAACGGATTAACTCAAGCTTTGCCGCATTATCGCCAAAGCTTGCGGCGCGCTCCAGCCAATAGATCTTTTCATCGGCACGCCCCGCGTAACCCGCTTGATCTCGCAGCCAATGCAGCGCCTCAATATCGCCAGCTTCAGCGGCTTCACGGTAATATTTCTGTGCCTTAATTTTATCCTTGGGTAAGGCGTGCCCAAGCTCATAGATACGTGCTAACAATCGTTTATCAGCAGCCTTTGAACTCTGAGCTAAGGTATTGATTTGTGATTCAGGTTTACCATAGGCATACAATTTCACATCACCGTTAGCATAAGTATATTGAGTACCATCGGGATAATTCACCTCAACCGTATCAGGCTGATACCAAACATTGACCTCATACTGTTCGGCAATCTGTGGATTAAAATTCACCCGCATCACAGTCTCATCACCGCGACGAACCGCTTGAGTATAAGGACTAGCCCATAGGCTAGAAATTTGCTGCAAACTACTTTTCAGCCTAGCCTCGAAGGGTTTGTCTTCCTTAGGAGAATGAATAAATACTGGATAGTAAACTGGCGCTAAAGATAAAGGCGTAGTCGCAAGCAACGAATTATCCGCCTCGCTACCCGCATAAATAGGATCGATATTAAGTTCATGACTTAAATAAAAATCATCGTGGGGTGACACTTGAGTCGGCAACGTAGTTTGGCTAGCAACTTGTGCCGCATCCACAACAGAAGTGCGCTGCAACTTAGCAAGATATTGTTGTTTAAGTGCTTTAGCCCTTTGCCACAACGGATGGTTCGGCAGTATTGTCACATCGAGCATTAAATCCTCAAGCCGCCACTGACAATCGCCGCCACCGTTCAAAGCTAAGGGCAGCGAAAACTCACTCGCTTTGCTACCACTGCTAATCACTTGCCGCAGCACTGAGGTTTCTTCGAATGTCGCGCGGTAGGGATTAGCAATATCACCACTGGGAAAACGGATTTCCTTTCGGGTACAAACAGATGAAACGTAATAACCGACAAGTTCTAATTGCGTATTAGCAGGTAATACACCAACAAACTCGAAACGCGGACTATCTACAGGTGCAGTCACTTGATCGACGGGCAACTCACTACGAAATAAGGAATCCCAAAAAGAGGCCATGGCGGGAGAGGCAAACATCAATCCAGCCGAGCAAGCCAAATATAAAAAAGCCCTATGAAGGCAATGTAACAAACTCATAATGCCAGCTCTCCGTCGCTGATGAGGCAAATCCACTCGCACTTAAACACTCGCTTAAATACAACAAAGATCATTAAGTTATCGACAAAAAATTAAGCCAACGCGTTTAGCCGTTGGCTTAAATCATAACGTATTTACAGGCAAGTTGAACCCATGCCTGTCAGCCTAGGGGCGATAAACCCAGCACATAAAACTCAACTTAAGCACTTCGCAGTCTAGCAAGCACATCCTTGGCCTTCAATTCCGCCATAGCGACATAGGCCACAGGCACTACAAATAACGAGAAGAAAGTGCCCGCTAACAGACCTCCGACTAAGACTAAACCTATGTTAGCTAATCCTAACGAGCCCGGTCCCGATGCCAAGGCTAAAGGAATCGCACTTAAAATCATGGTTAAAGACGTCATTAGAATCGGTCTTAAACGAGATTTGGCACTGCTTCGCGCCGCCTCAATCGCACTCAAACCTTGGTCTTGTTGCTTATTGGCAAACTCCACCAGCAAGATACCGTGTTTAGTCACTAGCCCCACTAAGGTTAATAAACCAATCTGCGAATAGATATTCACACTCTGGCCAAACAAGGCTAAGGTCAATAACGCACCGACAATACACAAGGGCACTGTCAGTAAGATAATTAAGGGATCGACAAAACTTTCGAACTGCGCAGCCAAAATCAAATAGATAAACACCAATGCCAGCAAGAATAGCGACTGAGTGCCCGCCTGCGAATCCATAAGATCCTTCACCACACCATTGTATTTAAAGCCTTGGGCATCATTAAGCAATGTCGGCAATTGTTCATCTAAGTAGGTTTTGATTTCATCAGTTGAATAACCGGGCATAATATCTGCCGTCAATTCAGCGCTATCAAGACCCATAAACGTCTTAATGTTAGATTCTGCCGTGGTCTGTTTAATCGACACAAATTGCGACAATGGCAGTGCTTGCCCTGAAGGATCCCCTCATAAATCAGCCATAGCATAGCCATATTTGAGCAACTGATTGGCGAATAATACCCAGGCCGCCAGCAATTCTTTCTCCGTGATTTGATAATCAGGCCGCCTGAGTACCTCCAATCCCAAGCGAATCGTTGAGAGTACCGTTCGATGCCCAATGGTATTGGCCTGAAAATGCTTATCCCAGCCCTGTTGCTGTGCGTGTAAACCAACTAGCCACAACAGGCATTGAACCATCAA
>NZ_JAKKSH010000070.1:0-883 GCF_025653395.1 Shewanella sp. SW24 | reverse complement strand
TAGGGCCTGTTGATCTTTGCTGTTCATAATTTAGCCAACCCACATTGGCAGCCATATAAGGCAGCAAGCCAAGGCCAGTGTACTTGCATAATTCCGGGCTAATTTATCATACCTTGTTGCTACTGAGCGGTAATGTTTTAGCCTGGCAAACACGTTCTCAACCAGATGGCGATATTTGTACAGACACCAGTCAATATCGCCATTACCAATCTTCGAATTACGCTTGCGCGGTATGTTAGGGACGCCCTTTTTTTCTCGGATCTGCTCTCGTATCTTCTCGCTATCATAGCCCCGGTCAGCGATAACGTGTTCGGCATCAGGCAGTTGTTTTAGTAATTCTATGGCTGCTTTACTGTCATGAACCTCACCGCCTGTCACAATAAAATCTATTGGCAAGCCGCAACTATCCACTGCCATATGGATTTTCGTCGTGTTACCACCACGACTTTTCCCAATCGCTTCTTTATCTTCTGAGCGAGCACCTGTCGCATGCTGATGCGCTTTGACGATGCTGCCGTCTATAAATTCCCACTCTAAATCAGCCAATTGCCTTAACTCTGCGAATAGCTGCATTAGAATGCCTTTTTTAGACCACAGGTTAAAACGCCGGTAGATGGCGCTCCAATCTCCAAAAGCTTCTGGCACATCGCGCCAAGGGCAACCGACCCGCATCCGATACAAAATGCCTTCGAAAGTATTTCTGTGTTCGGGCTTGTCATATACGCGGCCCGTTTTAAGCATCAATCTGATTAGCTTTGACCAGTACTCGTCTGTTAACATTGTTCTTGGCATGATGGGTTGTCATGGTTAGTTTTTGGCGAAAGTAATTATACCAGCCCATCATGCTGTCTAATAATCCATCACGAAAGATCAACAAGCCCTA
>NZ_JAKKSH010000069.1:0-909 GCF_025653395.1 Shewanella sp. SW24 | reverse complement strand
GGCCACGCTGACTATGTTAAAAACATGATCACTGGTGCTGCACAGATGGACGGCGCGATTCTAGTAGTTGCCTCTACAGACGGTCCAATGCCACAGACTCGTGAGCACATCCTGCTTTCTCGTCAGGTTGGCGTACCTTTCATCATCGTGTTCATGAACAAATGTGACATGGTAGATGACGAAGAGTTACTGGAATTGGTTGAAATGGAAGTGCGTGAACTTCTGTCAGAATACGATTTCCCAGGTGATGATTTACCAGTAATCCAAGGTTCAGCTCTGAAGGCCCTAGAAGGTCAACCAGAGTGGGAAGCTAAGATCCTTGAATTAGCCGCAGCACTGGATTCTTACATTCCAGAACCACAACGTGAYATCGATAAGCCGTTCCTACTGCCAATCGAAGACGTATTCTCAATTTCAGGCCGTGGTACAGTAGTTACTGGTCGTGTTGAGCGTGGTATTGTTAAAGTGGGTGACGAAGTTGAAATCGTTGGTGTTCGCACAACGACTAAAACAACGTGTACTGGTGTAGAAATGTTCCGTAAACTGCTTGACGAAGGTCGTGCAGGCGAGAACTGTGGTGTGTTATTACGTGGTACTAAGCGTGATGACGTAGAACGTGGTCAAGTATTGGCTAAACCAGGTTCAATYAACCCRCACACKACTTTTGAATCAGAAGTTTATGTTCTGTCAAAAGAAGAAGGCGGACGTCACACTCCATTCTTCAAAGGCTACCGTCCACAGTTCTACTTCCGTACAACTGACGTAACCGGTACTATCGAACTGCCAGAAGGCGTAGAGATGGTAATGCCTGGCGACAACATCAAAATGGTAGTGACTCTGATTTGCCCAATCGCGATGGACGAAGGTTTACGCTTCGCAATCCGTGAAGGTGGTCGTACAGTTGGTGCT
>NZ_JAKKSH010000068.1:0-971 GCF_025653395.1 Shewanella sp. SW24 | reverse complement strand
AATTTCGACCTAACTCAGTCAAGGTCAGTGTCTTACATTCAATCAGTGCCTTAGAGGCCAGCATCAAGCTGTTTAATCGTTTTAGGTGAAGTTCTGGGCAGTATTGGTGTAAAGAATGTTGTAGGATATTGGCTTCGCGCATCTTGTTGTCCAAGTGTAGTTTTTGGCGAAACCATTTGATCATGCAACAAGATGCGCTTCCACCCTAATTTGATGATTTATTTGTAAATCATCAGGGGATTCTTCAGTACTAGGCTGCGGTAAAACTCCTTTTCGTCACCTTGCCTAATGGCACCAGACTTAGTTATGAGCATCTTGCCGTAATCAATGCCTATTCCAGCACTAAACTCAAATGATTTAATTCTATTATTCAGAATGTGCTTACAAACGCTATTCATCAGAATTGCTGTATCTACAGCTTTTGTAAAGCAGTCTTGCTTATCAAATACAACCATTACCCTGTCGCCAATAATATTCCTAACGTGACCTCCGTAATAACGAGCACATGCAAGCATTGTTCTTACGAAACTGGAATAAATCTTAGCTAGAGTTTTAGGTTTTCTCTCAGCGCTAATTTTTGCTGATCCTCGAATATCGACGTATAAAACACAGCTTTCAAGGCGTTTACACTTCTTCTTTTGCGTATCGAGATTATCATAAGTTATGTTGGTGTCTGAGAATGATGGAACGAAGTTAGTTTCTATAATCTCAACTTCAAAATCCCAGAATTCAGATAATAACTGCGACACTCTAATCGAGGTGTAGAAGAAGCCAACTGCTGAAAAGTGGTACGCTTTATCTCGCCAAAGTAAAAGAGTATCACCATGAATTATCAACAGTTGACCGAAGCAAGACGATACCAGATTTCCGTGCTGTTAGAACAGGGCTTTTCGATAGCACACATAGCTAAATGCATTGATTGTCATCGCTCTAGTGTCTATAGGGAAGTTAAACGATGCCAAGGGCAATCA
>NZ_JAKKSH010000067.1:0-1074 GCF_025653395.1 Shewanella sp. SW24 | reverse complement strand
CTGAAGGATCCCCTCATAAATCAGCCATAGCATAGCCATATTTGAGCAACTGATTGGCGAATAATACCCAGGCCGCCAGCAATTCTTTCTCCGTGATTTGATAATCAGGCCGCCTGAGTACCTCCAATCCCAAGCGAATCGTTGAGAGTACCGTTCGATGCCCAATGGTATTGGCCTGAAAATGCTTATCCCAGCCCTGTTGCTGTGCGTGTAAACCAACTAGCCACAACAGGCATTGAACCATCAACGCTATCAGTAGGATGATGTCGAATCGCTCTGGACTGTTGGTACGACTTTGGCGTAAGCCAAAGCCGTATGCCGGGCTTTTGAGGTCACGAAAGGTTTCCTCTATTTGCATACGTTTGGCGTACAGGTTTACCAGCTGCTTTGGGCTCCGAGATTCTGGTGGTAAATTGCTGGCTAACACCCAAGGCTCTTTCGCCGATGTTGAGTACGTTTTTGCCGATGGATGGTGGCAATTAGTCCTCGTTGAACGCTGATTTGTACGCCCCTTAGGTTTGCTACGATAAAGCGTGAGATGGCAATTGATAGGGTTAGTTTTGGTCAAGGTCTTACAACCCAGGCTCTTCGCTTGACCGTTGGCCAAGTCATGTGTACTGCGAACTGCACGCCAATTTTCAGCGCCAATATCTGCAAATTGAACTGTACCGCGAATACGGCTTAGCCAAAACCAACCATGCGCCTCAACCTCTTTGTACCAAGGCACTTTGAACCCCGCGTCAGTCACGATGAGAGGGGTAACATGCAAAGGTAAAATCTTGGCTAAGTCCGCTAAAAAACCGTTGTGGGAGGCCTTAGAGCATTGTTCTGATAGGGGATAGGACTTCTCATACAGGGTAATAGAGCGGCCATTGAAGGCTATTGAGGCGCGCAGAGCCATGATGCGTTTATGCTCTCGGATGTCTGACCAATCGACGAGCACAATCGGCATAGGGTTACCAGAACAGATGAGGCTGGCATGCCATTGGTAGACAGCTAACCGTTCTTGATGCAGATGCGTGTTGCCGAGCAAACGATCAATGCGCTTGATGTTGTGCTTGGTTCGGGCCGTGG
>NZ_JAKKSH010000066.1:0-1079 GCF_025653395.1 Shewanella sp. SW24 | reverse complement strand
GATAATAACTGCGACACTCTAATCGAGGTGTAGAAGAAGCCAACTGCTGAAAAGTGGTACGCTTTATCTCGCCAAAGTAAAAGAGTATCACCATGAATTATCAACAGTTGACCGAAGCAAGACGATACCAGATTTCCGTGCTGTTAGAACAGGGCTTTTCGATAGCACACATAGCTAAATGCATTGATTGTCATCGCTCTAGTGTCTATAGGGAAGTTAAACGATGCCAAGGGCAATCACGCTATCAGCCTGATATTGCACACAAGCAGGCTGTCACAATGAGGCGTCAGTCGAGTAAATATGCGATACCCTCACAGCGAATAGAGAGCATCGTCCTTTTGCTGCAATTGGATTGGAGCCCTGAGCAAATCTCGCAAGTGTTGCGTTTGGTGAAGGAGCCTGTCAGTCATGAGTGGATTTATCGCTATATTGCTCGCGATAAACGCCGTGGCGGTAAACTTTATCGTCATTTACGTCAAGGACATAAGCGTTATCGACGCGGTAAAGTAGAGCAAGCTCCTACCATAAAAAACGCCGTATCCATTGACGACAGACCAGCCATTGTTGATAGCCGAGAGCGATTTGGCGACTGGGAAATTGACACCGTATTGGGGCTGCATGGAACGGGTTCGATTGTAACCCTATTAGAGCGTAAGACTCGGTTTTATTTGATAAAGAAAGTCAATTCGAAGTCAGCGGCAGATGTAACGAAAGCGACGATTGAGTTACTGATGCCATATAGGGCGCATGTGCTGACGATAACGGCAGATAATGGACGCGAATTTGCTCACCACCAAGAGATAGCAGAGGCGCTAGATACGCAGGTGTATTTTGCGCACCCTTATCGTTCTTGTGAACGTGGTGCGAATGAAAACGCCAATGGATTACTGCGGCAGTACGTCAAAAAAGGGGTTGATTTGAGGCTAGTGAGTAATGAATTAATCGAATTTGCTCAGAATAGAATTAACTATCGACCCAAAAAGTGTTTGAAGTTTAAGCAGCCTGCGGTGGTGTTTCACCAGTTAGCTGCTTAATTGTCGAGTGTCGCACTTCGGAGTTGAATTCGGGAGAATTCGGGA
>NZ_JAKKSH010000065.1:0-1339 GCF_025653395.1 Shewanella sp. SW24 | reverse complement strand
GCTGTTTCATCGCATAACGCACCTTACGCGGATTCACTTACATTCATCATACTGACTACCTAGCACTCACCCGATTTGTGGTTATCAGGAGGATCATCCCCTCGCGGTTCATATCCCGATTGGTCAAAGACCAATCTTCGTTACATTGTCAGAGCCGCTACTTTATTCAGGCTCCTAGGTTCATCTGGTGATACAGATGGTTCACTCGTTAAGCGGTGAACAGCGCTTCATACGACTTCACGTCGCACGTCCCAAAGCATGTTGCGTATGTCTTTTAAATCTACAGATTACGCGAATGCTCGAAAGGTGTGCCATGGTGATTAGCGAGACGACCGTCCGCCCCATGGACGGGGCGGTCGAGCATCCAAGGATGATGGGATGGACACCTCTTGTGAAGTAGGCGTCATTTACGCCATATTGAATTTGCACGTTCAATAACAACAAAAGGTGTCCAAAATGAAAGTTACACTAATAGGAATTGATCTCGCAAAAAATATCTTCCAAGTATGTGGAGTTAATCAAGCAGGCAAGAGTGTTTTTAACCGTTCGATTAAACGTGCTCAGCTCCTGACTTTTCTGCGTACTTACCCTGATGCCACTATTGCGATGGAAGCCTGCGGTGGCTCTAACTATTGGGGCAGAGAGTTACTTTCTCTCGGGCATGACGTCAAACTGATCCCGCCTCAGCATGTTAAGCCATTTGTCAAAGGCAATAAGAACGATCGCAATGATGCCTTCGCTATCTGTGAGGCAGCGCAGAGACCAAACCTGATTTTCGTCCAGCCGAGAACCTTAGCGCAGGTTGATATCATCATTACCCACAGAATTCGCGAGCGCCGGATCAGAATACGCACTGCACTAACCAATCAAATCAGAGGCTTACTAAGTGAATATGGAATAGCCCTCCCTAAAGGACGTAATCCATTGAATCTTTTGCTGCCGGAATTACTTGAGGATGCCAGTAATCAACTCACTACGATTGCACGCCAATACATGCGTGAGCTGATGGAAGAGTTGCGTGCGATCAACGTTGCAATAGGTTCACTGGAAAAAGACATCAAACTGCAGGCAAGAACGCACCCAGATGCCAAGCGCTGAAGAATCCCCTGATGATTTACAAATAAATCATCAAATTAGGGTGGAAGCGCATCTTGTTGCATGATCAAATGGTTTCGCTAAAAACTACACTTGGACAACAAGATGCGCGAAGCCAATATCCTACAACATTCTTTACACCAATACTGCCCAGAACTTCACCTAAAACGATTAAACAGCTTGATGCTGGCCTCTAAGGCACTGATTGAATGTAAGACACTGACCTTGACTGAGTTAGGTCGAA
>NZ_JAKKSH010000063.1:0-1481 GCF_025653395.1 Shewanella sp. SW24 | reverse complement strand
TTAAGGATACAGCATCATGCAAATAATCCCTTATGATGGCGGCTACAGTATGGTTGAACGCCAAGATAAGCCCGAGCTGCAATGTAACAACTGTAATAAGCCTTGGTGGTACGATGATTTTGACTCGATATTTATCCAGTGCCCACATTGCCAAGGCGAACTGCGAAGAGTCACACCAGAAGAACCATTTAGACATCGCTAATGCCGATAACGACACTTATCGGCACATCTAATCCCTTCTACACAAAACTGCGCACAATGTGATCTCACGTTATGTAAAACTGCTTTTTTTTGTAGCATCCGGACATAAAAAAACAGCCCTGAAAGGGCTGAGTTTTGCATAACTTGGATTGTGCGAAGTCCTTTACGACTTCGTAAAGAGGGGAATCTGTCTTGATTTTGTTACCTAAAATTGTGTAAATCTAAATCTTCCTAATAGCTTTCAAGCATTAATAAATCTATCAACTTTTCTAGTAACCTATTAGATTTGAAGATTGTACAATCCTTATTTATAGACCTATTAAATAATTTCGGCACCCCGAAATACCTTTATTATACAGTCACATACAAAATGCCAATCTATTGACTAAACCTAATTGTCGTGCCACTATCGGCATGTTGCTTTAAATTTAAGGCAAAAAAAATCGGTAGCAAACTTTCGAAGGGCTGCTACCGATTATCATTTCAATCTGCAAAATTACTTACTTACGTAGTACATGATAAGTAACTCTACGTTTCCATCTTAATGGAACGGAGGTTTTTTATCAAATACAGATAAGTCTGTAATTTTGCTAAGGAGTTTTTAATGTCCAATAAACAAAATACAGTCGTTATCGAGCATAAAATCATTATCGAGCATCAACACCGACTATGTTTTTCATCATGTATCCCACTTGTACATCTGCTGATAATGATAGCGGGGAATTTTAGCTAAGGGGGGATGGGGTCTCCCCATGCAAAGCGCTCTTAATAGGGGCGCTTTTTGCCCCGAGCTTTCTCCCTGCCAAGCCGCTTTTCAACGTCCTTTCCAGTCCCACCTAAAGTTGATTTCTGTTTACAATATTCAAAGCGATTTCAGTCTCTGGCATTCTGGCCGGACGGTACCTGCTAGCCCCGTTATGGGGCGGGAAGGTACCAGAGGCCAGACAGCAAAGTGCACTATAGTAATACTGCACTTTTGTACCATTGGTGGTACTTTTTCGAAGGGGATTAAGCGAGAACTTGGAAAGGGGCCCGCCATAGCGGGAAAGGCCCCAAGTGACAGCGAGAGCCCCTGAGTCCACATACTTTAACAGTGGACTCTACTCTCATTTTGAGAGTTTCTGACGGCGTGCAACTTGTCCTTGTTGCAGCGTGGAGGAAGGGGGAGGCAAGCGAAGCGCCCCCGACCGACAGGGTTTTAGGTTTGGGTTCCTGTTACACCCAAACTAACTCCGGACATCCGGACTACAGCAAACCTATTTCACGGTTTATTTTGTTCT
>NZ_JAKKSH010000062.1:0-2613 GCF_025653395.1 Shewanella sp. SW24 | reverse complement strand
CGCAGRTGAGTGAAACTCATTTGGGTTGTATGGTTAAGCGACTAAGCGTATACGGTGGATGCCTTGGCAGTCAGAGGCGATGAAGGACGTAGTAACTTGCGAAAAGCGTTGGCGAGCTAGTAACAAGCATTTGAGCTAACGATGTCCGAATGGGGGAACCCAGCAGCATAAGCTGTTATCGCAACATGAATACATAGTGTTGCGAGGCGAACGAGGGGAACTGAAACATCTAAGTACCCTTAGGAAAAGAAATCAACCGAGATTCCCCTAGTAGCGGCGAGCGAACGGGGATTAGCCCTTAAGTCAGTGGGGTGTTAGTGGAATGCGTTGGAAAGCGCAGCGGCACAGGGTGATAGCCCCGTACATGAAAACTAACCATTGATGAAAACGAGTAAGGCGGGACACGTGACATCCTGTTTGAATATGGGGGGACCATCCTCCAAGGCTAAATACTCCTGACTGACCGATAGTGAACCAGTACCGTGAGGGAAAGGCGAAAAGAACCCCTGTGAGGGGAGTGAAATAGAACCTGAAACCGTATACGTACAAGCAGTGGGAGCGGTTCTTGAGACCGTGACTGCGTACCTTTTGTATAATGGGTCAGCGACTTACATTTTGTAGCGAGGTTAAGCGAATAGCGGAGCCGTAGGGAAACCGAGTGTTAACTGCGCGTTTAGTTGCAAGGTGTAGACCCGAAACCCGGTGATCTAGCCATGGGCAGGTTGAAGGTTGAGTAACATCAACTGGAGGACCGAACCGACTAATGTTGAAAAATTAGCGGATGACTTGTGGCTGGGGGTGAAAGGCCAATCAAACCGGGAGATATCTGGTTCTCCTCGAAAGCTATTTAGGTAGCGCCTCGAGCGAATACCATTGGGGGTAGAGCACTGTTAAGGCTAGGGGGTCATCCCGACTTACCAACCCTTTGCAAACTCCGAATACCAATGAGTACTACTCGGGAGACAGACGGCGGGTGCTAACGTCCGTCGTCAAAAGGGAAACAACCCAGACCGTCAGCTAAGGTCCCAAAGTACTAGCTAAGTGGGAAACGATGTGGGAAGGCTTAGACAGCTAGGATGTTGGCTTAGAAGCAGCCATCATTTAAAGAAAGCGTAATAGCTCACTAGTCGAGTCGGCCTGCGCGGAAGATGTAACGGGGCTAAGCTAGTCACCGAAGCTACGGGTGCACAGTTTACTGTGCGCGGTAGAGGAGCGTTCTGTAAGCCGTTGGGACTGAAGTAGTTGATGCCATGCTTCCAGGAAAATCTTCTAAGCTTCAGGTTAGTGGGAATCGTACCCCAAACCGACACAGGTGGTCGGGTAGAGAATACCAAGGCGCTTGAGAGAACTCGGCTGAAGGAACTAGGCAAAATGGTACCGTAACTTCGGGAGAAGGTACGCTCCTGTTGGTGATGAGACTTGCTCTCTAAGCTGACGGGAGTCGCAGATACCAGGTGGCTGCAACTGTTTATCAAAAACACAGCACTGTGCAAACTCGCAAGAGGAAGTATACGGTGTGACGCCTGCCCGGTGCCGGAAGGTTAATTGATTGGGTTATCGCAAGAGAAGCTCATGATCGAAGCCCCGGTAAACGGCGGCCGTAACTATAACGGTCCTAAGGTAGCGAAATTCCTTGTCGGGTAAGTTCCGACCTGCACGAATGGCGTAATGATGGCCACGCTGTCTCCAGCCGAGACTCAGTGAAGTTGAAATTGCGGTGAAGATGCCGTATACCCGCGGCTAGACGGAAAGACCCCGTGAACCTTTACTATAGCTTGGCACTGAACATTGAACCTACATGTGTAGGATAGGTGGGAGACTWTGAAGTTGTGACGCTAGTCATGATGGAGTCGTCCTTGAAATACCACCCTTGTAGTTTTGATGTTCTAACCTAGGTCCCTTATCGGGATTAGGGACAGTGCCTGGTGGGTAGTTTGACTGGGGCGGTCTCCTCCCAAAGAGTAACGGAGGAGCACGAAGGTTGGCTAAGTACGGTCGGACATCGTACGGTTAGTGCAATGGCATAAGCCAGCTTAACTGCGAGACATACACGTCGAGCAGGTACGAAAGTAGGTCATAGTGATCCGGTGGTTCTGAATGGAAGGGCCATCGCTCAACGGATAAAAGGTACTCCGGGGATAACAGGCTGATACCGCCCAAGAGTTCATATCGACGGCGGTGTTTGGCACCTCGATGTCGGCTCATCACATCCTGGGGCTGAAGTCGGTCCCAAGGGTATGGCTGTTCGCCATTTAAAGTGGTACGCGAGCTGGGTTCAGAACGTCGTGAGACAGTTCGGTCCCTATCTGCCGTGGGCGTTGGATGATTGAAGGGAGCTGCTCCTAGTACGAGAGGACCGGAGTGGACGAACCGCTGGTGTTCGGGTTGTCATGCCAATGGCATTGCCCGGTAGCTACGTTCGGAATCGATAACCGCTGAAAGCATCTAAGCGGGAAGCGAGCCCTAAGATGAGTCATCCCTAGGAATTTAATTCCTCTAAAGAGCCGTTCGAGACTAGGACGTTGATAGGCATGGTGTGTAAGCGTTGTGAGGCGTTGAGCTAACATGTACTAATGACTCGAGAGGCTTAACCATACAACCCAGATGGGTTTT
>NZ_JAKKSH010000061.1:0-1872 GCF_025653395.1 Shewanella sp. SW24 | reverse complement strand
TGGTTCAATGCCTGTTGTGGCTAGTTGGTTTACACGCACAGCAACAGGGCTGGGATAAGCATTTTCAGGCCAATACCATTGGGCATCGAACGGTACTCTCAACGATTCGCTTGGGATTGGAGGTACTCAGGCGGCCTGATTATCAAATCACGGAGAAAGAATTGCTGGCGGCCTGGGTATTATTCGCCAATCAGTTGCTCAAATATGGCTATGCTATGGCTGATTTATGAGGGGATCCTTCAGAGCAGAGCGTGTCACTGGAATGAGAGTGCTTAATTGTGTCGCTGGATTTATAGTTTCAACATCAAAACATCACTATATCAAGGAACTACTATGTACTTCATTGCTGCTTTTGGTTTAATGATGTTGTTATTAAGTCTAGTGATGGCTGTAAAGCCTGAGTCTTTCTCTAAGGGGATTATTTCATTTAGCGAGCAGCCCTACTTCCATATTGCTGAAGTGTTTAGCCGAGTTATTGCGGGTCTCATTTTTACCCATTACTCAACCGATACTCAGTTTCCACAGACCATTTTTGCGATAGGTATTGTATTATTCAGTGTTGGAATGGGCTTGGCGTTAACGCCTCCAAGGTTACATAGGAAGTTTGCGCTATGGTCTGCTCAATACTTCAACAATAAATTCCGTTTAATTGGTCTATTTTCCATCCCGCTATCTTTGCTACTTATATATTCTGCTGTTGGCGCCTAAAAAATAGTATGCAATCCAACAACAAGGATTTTGTCACAATAATTTAGTTTTAGCTAAAGCAATCGCAACTTGTAAAAAACAATGCTAAGGTAATGATTCGTATAACAAGTATTGCTTTATAAGCAGAATCTGTCGGAGAAAAAGGATGTTTATCAGATATATTTTAATGCTCACTGCCGTGCTGCTATGCCTTTACCCTGTTTGGGGATTAGTGAGCCCAGCAAGCTACTTGCAGGAGATATTAGAGGTTTATCCCAATGCGGAACAAGCCAGTCATACTCAAGTACGAATTACGGCGGCTATTTTATGGATAAGCAATCTGACGCTATCATTTGCGTTACTATTTATTGCAAAATTCATTAAACAACCTCAAACGTACAAATTCGCGAAAATATCGTCTATTGCATTAATTAGCTATCCATTTATTCTGACGATAACAGAGGCAATTTCTCACAGTATTCTATACCGCCACCTAGAACATCCTACGTTGACAATCGAGTTTTCAGCGCAAAAATTGTTCTATTTCGTATTTGGCCTGATCATTCTGGGAATTTATCAATCTCAACAAGAGTACAAACGCGCCAAAGAGAATGGTTAATTTATCAACATATTTTGAGGAAAAACCATTGAAGTTCTTTATCTCTTTTATCTTTGCTTTTCTTGGCTCAAAATTATTATTCAAATACTTCGATTTTCACTACGAAATTTTTAGCGACCCTTTTGATCCATTGAAATTTATTATTGATACGGGTGTGTTCGTTGTTATTTTTATATCAACACAGATACTGTATGAAAAATATTGGGAAAAACGAATAAACAAGAACAGACATAATTCCCCCAACTAATGCACATAGGGATAATGCGCAGGGGGACCATGAATAATATATGCTGTTAACACGCTCACAAGCGCTAAGCGCTGAAGGATCCCCTCATAAATCAGCCATAGCATAGCCATATTTGAGCAACTGATTGGCGAATAATACCCAGGCCGCCAGCAATTCTTTCTCCGTGATTTGATAATCAGGCCGCCTGAGTACCTCCAATCCCAAGCGAATCGTTGAGAGTACCGTTCGATGCCCAATGGTATTGGCCTGAAAATGCTTATCCCAGCCCTGTTGCTGTGCGTGTAAACCAACTAGCCACAACAGGCATTGAACCATCATC